>JAXHSX010000048.1:0-15358 GCA_034190625.1 Chloroflexota bacterium | reverse complement strand
ATTTGATTTCGCTCCCTATTCCGGCACGATTTGTGCAATATATCCTCGATAGTTATGAAGATTGCAATTTCGATATGGGATGGACGGGTTTCGCCCGTTATTGTCATAAGAGAAGGCCCGACCCAGTCTACCCCACTTACTCCCATGGAAACGCCTGGTACTCCCCAGTAATATGTTTCCTCATCATATACTAATTGTTCCCACAAGGAAGCACCTTGGCCACCATATTCCTTTGGCCAAGCGATAGTAAGCCATCCCCGTTGGGATAGCTTCTTGGCTATAGACATGGCAAATTCCCAATCTTCGTCGCGACTTTCTTCCTCTAATCTGACGCTGAACCAGCCTGGGGGCAGTTCTTCCTTTACAAACTGCCGAATTTCCCTTCTTAATATTTCTTCTCTCTCGCCAAATCCAAAATCCATTTTAACCTCCTGACATTAGTCAATCCTTGGTTGGCTATCGCTAGTCTTGACTACTGACTGTCGATTAGGGACTGTCTAGCCCTTTGCTTTATCAGAGCAGGATTGACATACACAGAACTTTACTATCGCCCCAAGATACATACGGCGCAGGTGAACTGACCTGGGATTCCTCCCAGGTTATGGGTCAAGCCTAACTTAAGGTCCTTCACCTGACGGGGGCCTGCTTTGCCCTGAAGCTGCTTATATACCTCATAAATCATCCTTAGGCCGCTTGCTCCTACAGGGTGTCCAAAGCACTTTAGCCCTCCATCAGTATTCACCGGTAGCCCCCCTTCAAGGGTGAAAAATCCTGAATCTATATCCTCCTTAGCCTTCCCTCTAGGGCTAAATCCCAAGTCCTCGTAGATAAGAAGCTCGGTGATACTGAAACAATCGTGTACTACAGCCATATCTATCTCCTCCCGGGGATTCTTAACTCCAGCCTCAGCATATGCTCTTTTACCTCCAGTAACGTTCTCCTCAAAGTGGGTAAAATCATAAGTATTTTGGAGTTGCGCCTGGAAAGCTCCGCTGGTAAGCCCCAGGCCTTTCACAAGCACATAATCCTGCCGATATTTCTTGGCTATTTCGGGGGTGGTAATTATGGCTGCCGCTGCGCCATCGCTCACGCCACAGCAATCAAACAGACCCAAAGGCCAGGCAATCATTGGTGCCTTGACTGCATCTTCCACAGTTATCTCCCTTCTAAGATGAGCTTTGGGATTCATAGCACCGTTATGGTGGCTTTTCACTGAAATTTTAGCTAATGTTCTCTTGCCTTCCTCAAAACTCAGGCCATAACGGTAGAAGTATCTTGTAGCTGCCAGGGCAAATTGCACAGGTGGAGGGCATGGTGGCTCCACCCAGGTGCCTGTCTGAGTATGCTTGCCAGTAAGTCCTGAAGCGCCTGTGTCCTTGAGTTTCTCCGCTCCCTCAACCAATACCATGTCATAGATACCGGCCGCTACAGCGTAACAGGCATTTCTGAAAGCATCGGTAGCTGTGGCACAGGCATTTTCTACTCTGGTTACAGGGATATATTCCAGCTTGAGAGGATAGGCAAGAAAGCTCCCCCTCGTTCCCGAGCCTGTAGTTCCTACCCAAGCAGCTTGAATATCCTTGGGCTCGATTCCGGAATCTTCATAGGCTTCGTAAGCTGCATCTACAATCATATCATCAACACCCTGCTCCCAGTTCTCTCCAAATTTAACACATCCCATACCTATTATTGCTACTTTATCTTTAATCGTTTCCATAAGTTCATCTCCTTTACTATCCCCTTGGGGGCATACACCTCCAATAATAGTTGTCGAACCCTTGAGTAGAAAATAGCTTTCTGAAAGTCATTTGCAGTGGCATCCCTATGCTTATCTTATCGGTGTTACGATCGGTCATCTCCACCATTGCTCTTCCACCGCCGTCAAAATCAACTATGGAAATCACTATGGGAGGATTCATAGTGCCGCCTACATAATCCATAGAGTAGGTAAACAAAGTTGCCTTTTTATCTGAGAATCGATAATCCTCAAATTTGTCCTTTGAGTGGCAGAAAGTACATACTCTTTGGGGAGGATATTGTGGCTGCCCGCAGTTCAAGCACTTTACCCCTAGGAAGGAAATATTCTTTTTTCTCTCCCTGAATAAGGCTGATGCTGATGGGGCATCTGGAGGCGGACGCCGTCGCCCTGGAGCGATCTCCGTAAGTCCCCGCCACCACGCAAAAATCCGATAATCAGGCAATATCTCCTTAGACTCGAGTAACCTGCTTAGCCCATCTTTCCTCTTTGTTTTTTCTATCTCAGGTGTTACCGTAAAAATGAAAGCATCTGTCCCACCACCGTAATTGCCCACAATTATTCTCTCCCCAGGCTTAGATTTATCTAAAGCCGAGACTAAAAGCATAGGGACAAAGGCAACGCCAGTATTGCCCATGGTGCTGAACAATGGGTCCTCTACCTGTTTTTTAATATCGAAGCCGATCTTCGTAGTTAGATCACGAAGCCTTCTGGCATCAGGAGCATAGAACACCGCCCGAGAAAAATCATCAGGATTAAGCTCCTTTTGAGCCATAAGTTGAGCCACTGCCTTGGGCATAAGCCTTAGATACCCTTCATCAAAGGCAAAACGGTCTTCCCATGAACGTAGGGTAGTATCTCCCTGGGCTCGCCATACATCGTAAATCTCATCATAAAGTTGATAATTCCCTTCTATAGACGCCACTACTTCAGAATCGGAAATCAGAAAAGCCGCAGCACCATCCCCTATAGAGCGCTCAAGGTCAGATCCGGATACAGCCACACGCACATCAGCCATAGTAACCAATATCTGCTTTGCTGCACCACTCTTAACTGTCTCCACCGCGCTACTCAGAGCTGTAGTCCCTGCTCGGAGAGAGCCAGTGAAATCCCTCAGTGCGATATCATCGCGTAGATTAAGGGCGGTTGCTATAGTAGCTGCAGCCTGCTTTTCCCTGTAAGGAGAAGATGTGGAGCCAAAATAAAGCCCGTCAATAGAGGAGCGATCCGTATCCTCCAAACAATTAATAGCTGCTGCCACTGCCATGGTGATACTATCCTCATCATGGCTTGCAATGGGCTTTTCTACTGGTGAGTTCCATCCCACAGTACTTTTTCCCAGGCGATACAGGGGTACATAGCCACTATATGACTTTATACCTATCATTATACGCCTCCTTTTGAAGATATTTCTGGCGTAATTATACTCGACATATTAATATAATCAAATAGGCGGTTGATAACTTTCTACAAATGGTGTATGTTGTCAATTTGAAATGGAACAAGATTTACCCGTAGAGATTCTGCGCCGTGCACTGAAGGTAGCTGAGAAAGTTGAAGTTTTTTCGGTTTCCTCTCGAGAAACGTCGGTCCATTTTGAGGCTAACAAGCTTAAGCAGGTTCAGACCAAAGAAAGTTCCAGTATCGCTTTACGCATTTTCAAAGATGGCAGAATCGGTTTTGCTCAAGCCCGTGGTGCTCAAGACATAGAAACTTTCGTTAATATGGCGGTGGAGACATCTCGATTTGGGCTACCGGCAGATTTTCAGCTTCCTCCTTATAGAGATTATCCTCAAGTGAGTGTCTTTGATTCCCAGGTGGATGAGATAGCGATAGAGGAAATTGTGGATTTGGGTCACCGCCTTATAGCCGGAGTCACAGATTATGCTTCGGATTTGCTCTGTGATGTGGAACTGGGCAAGGGGACTTCTTCAATCCGTATCCTGAACTCTCAAGGTTGTGAAGCAAGCTATGATAAGAGCCTTTATGGCATTAGCCTGGAAGGAATGCTCATCCGGGATATGGACATGCTTTTTGTCGGTGATAGTGAAGGCTCGTGTCGTCTATTTACCAACGTTGATAGCCTAGCAAATAGTGTGATAAGGCAACTTGAATGGGCGAAGGGAAAAGCCACTGTACCTACTAAGCGATTGCCGGTGATCTTTACTCCCAAAGGGGTGGCTAGTGCCTTTCTTGCTCCGTTAGCTCTGGCTTTTAACGGAAAAACAGTTCTTGAAGGAGCCTCGCCATTGAAAAATCGGTTGGGGGAGCAGGTTTTCGATTCCAGGCTTTCTTTGTGGGATGATGCTACCATAGCTTACGGTGTGGGAAGTTCTCCCTGTGATGATGAGGGAATAGGTAGTCAGCGACTTCCCCTTATTGCTAAGGGAATAGTGTCTAATTTTCTATACGATTTGCAAACAGCAGCTTTGGCTGGCACCCAGAGCACAGGGCATGGCAGGCGAGCCGGCGGCAGTTCTCCCAGACCCGCTGTGAGTTCTCTGATTATAGATGAAGGTGATATCTCTTTTGAGAATATGATTAGAGATATGAAGGAAGGTTTGGTTATAGAGCAGCTTATTGGAGCAGAGCAGGGCAATCTTTTAAGCGGTGATTTCAGTGGTAATGTCTTGTTGGGATATAAAGTAGAAAATGGTAAAATAGTGGGAAGGTTAAAAGATACTATGGTTTCTGGGAACGTCTATCAAGTTCTTAGAGAGCTTCTAGGTATAGGGAGTAAGGCACGATGGGTAGAAGGGGTCTTGTATACCCCCGCTTTATATAGCCTTGGCATATCGGTAGCAACTAAGGATTAGGGTTTCGCATGAAGAATATCGTAAAGCTTCATAAGCAGCCACATGCTGGTAAATGTTTTATGCTTGCTTCTTGGCCGGGTGTTGGCAATGTTTCCTTAATAGCAACAAGGTATTTAGTGGAAAAGCTAGGCGCGGCAGAAATAGGAGAAATTAACGCTTCGGCTTTCTTTGAACCCATAAGTGTTGCTGTAAGAGATAACGTAATTGAGACTCCGTGCTTTCCTGAAAGTAAGTTTTACTACTGGCAAGACGCTCAAAGTGACAGGGGTGTAGTCTTGTTTATCGGTGAGGAGCAACCCAACTCCAAAGGGCATGAACTCGTTAGCTGTGTTCTGGATGTGGCACAAAAGCTTAAGGTAGCCAGAATATATAGCTGCGCTGCTGCTATAACCCGTATTCATCATAGCGAGGAATCAAAGGTCTGGGGAGCAGCAACAAAAAGTGACTTACTTGATGAGTTGAGAAGATATGATGTTATTCTTAGAGGTAATCTTCACATTGCAGGATTGAATGGATTGATACTAGGGATGGCGAAGGAACGGGATTTGGAAGGCGTTTGCTTGTTAGGTGAAGTGCCTTCCTATGCTACTCATGTAGCAAATCCTAAGGCATCTCTCGCTGTGCTTAAAGTTCTAATTAAGATGCTTGATATCCAGGTTGATTTAAGTGAGCTGATTCAAGTAGCCAAGGAGACAAGTGAGGAAATGGATAGGTTAGCCAAACAGGCCACTGCCGAGTTTATTGACCAATTCACTGAGCCTATTTGGGAGCGGGATGAAGGAGAGGATTGATTTTAGGAAAAATCTAACTGAAATCCTGGGTTCGAATAACCAGCTAGATTCTCGCCAGCTTGCCTCCCTCTCCGATTTGCCGAGGAAAGAAATAGTCTCCTTTAAAGAGGCATGGATAAAAACACCTGAAGAACGAAGGCGTCAAATCATAAGCCATCTTGTTAAACTTCAATCTGAGGACTATCGTCTTGATTTCACTGGAGTATTCCTTGTGTGTCTCGAAGATGGTGATGAAGACATTAGGAGTCAGGCTATTATAGGCTTAGATAGAGAAGAAGATAGTTCTATTATTACGCCCTTAATTCGTTTGGTAAAAGAAGATAAAAGTGAAAAAGTTCGAGCCGCGGCGGCGGTTGCCCTGGGACAATTCGCCTTGTTAGCTGCGGTGAAAAAATTGTCTCCTGCTCAATCAGCAGAAATATATTCCACTTTATTAACAATCATCGAAGATATAACTGAAACAAGTGAAGTGAAGCGGCTATGTTTAGAGGCAATAGCCCCTCTAGATTCACCTCGGGTGAGAGAGCTAATTACGCGTAGTTACAATAGTGAGGATGTTAAGGTTAAGGCCAGTGCTTTATATGCTATGGGGCGTAACTGCGATATAGCCTGGCTGCCTATCATCATTAAGGAAAAGGATAATGATGAATCTGAGATACGTTACGAGGTGGTTGAAAGCTGTGGTGAGTTAGGTATGGAAGAAGCCGTGCCCACTTTAATTGAGCTTGCCGAGGATAAGGATATTAATGTCCGCAAGGCAAGCATAATTGCATTAGAGCAGATAGGCGGAACAAAGAGTAAACAAGCTCTAAGCCGTCTATTGAACAGCCCTCATGATGATGTCCGCAAGGCGGCTCAAGAGACTTTAGCTGAATTGGAGATTTTTACTGGGCTTTTTGACCCATAAACGTTGGTGTGTTACTATCAAATTAAATGTCAGCTCTAGGTGAACTTTACCGTGAAATTGAAAGTTGCCGGGATTGTGGGTTAGCCAAACATCGTACTATGGTGGTGCCTGGCGAAGGGGCGGAGAATGCTGAGCTGTTTTTCATTGGTGAGGCCCCGGGGTGGTATGAAGACCAGCAGGGACGTCCTTTCGTCGGGCCAGCAGGGCAATTCTTGGAACAATTATTAGCTTCAGTTAACTTACGACGAGACCAGGTTTATATTGGCAATGTAATCAAGTGCCGCCCCCCCCAAAATCGCGATCCCTTGCCAGCGGAGATAGAGGCGTGTGCTAAATGGCTTGACCGTCAAATAGGGTTAATACATCCTAAAATGATTATCACCCTTGGTCGTTATTCTTTAGCCAGGTATTTTCCTCATGACAGTATAGGTAAGATTCATGGAAAGGAGAAGCGAATAAGAGACTCTATCATGGGCGATGTTATATGTTACCCCATGTATCATCCCGCAGCAGCTCTACACCAGGGTAGCCTACGCCGCCTTATTGAAGCCGATATGCTTAGGATCCCGGAGATATTGGCTCAAAGCGACAAGATGACCGCATCCTATCCCACTCCATTTACTGGAAAGAGAGACGAGGGTGAGTCCAAACAATTAAGTCTGTTTTGAATTAAATTAGGTCAATGAATAAGTTAAGAATTATTCCTTTAGGCGGACTAGGCGAAATCGGTAAGAACATGATCGTCATAGAATATGGTAATGATCTCATTGCTATTGATGCTGGACTTATGTTTCCCAAGGAAGAAATGCTTGGAGTTGACTTTGTTATTCCCGATATCAGCTATCTTTGGCAAAACCAAAGAAAACTCAAGGGTCTGATTATTACTCATGGACACGAGGATCATATTGGTGCCTTGCCTTATATTTTGTCTCGTCTTTCTGTGCCTGTTTATGCCACCAAGCTTACTCATGAGTTAATTAATTTAGAACTTAAGCAGCGTGGCGTGAAAACTGGGGCAGAATTGCATGTAGTTACCCCGGGTAGCGAGATCACACTGGGTAGTTTCACCATAGGCTTTTTTTCTGTTTGCCACAGCATCCCTGATGCTGTCGGGCTAATGATTCAAACACCGTTGGGAGTCATAGTCCATAGTGGTGATTTAAAGTTTGACCATACCCCCATAATAGGGGCTACTACCGATTTGGCTAAGCTAGCCTGGGCAGGAGAAAAAGGGGTTTTGCTGCTTCTTTCTGATTCCACTTATGTTGAGCTTCCTGGGTATACTCCCTCTGAAACGGTAGTCACCGAAACGCTGGATGGCATCGTAGTCGGGGCCTCGGGGAGAGTGATTGTTACTACCTTTGCCTCTCTAATTTCGCGTATTCAGCAAGTGATTGACGTTGCTGCTAAGCATAATCGCCGTGTGGTTGTCATGGGAAGAAGCATGAAGGAACTGGTGAAAGTGGCTTTAAAAAGCAGTTATCTGTGTGCTCCTTCTGATACTCTTTGTAGTTTTGACGAAGTCAGGGATTTACCTCATAATCAGGTTGTGCTCCTGACTACTGGGAGCCAGGGCGAGCCAACGTCTGCCTTGGTACGCATGGCCAATCGAGATCATCGCAGCCCTGTCCAAGTTGTTGCTGGTGATACAGTGGTAATTTCGGCAACTCCCATTCCAGGTAACGAAGCGTTAGTCAACAGAACCATTGACAGTCTTTTTCGGCAAGGCGCTCAAGTTGTTTATGATAAAATAGCTCAAGTCCATGTTCACGGTCATGGCAGCCAGGAGGAATTGAAGCTTTTACTTCGCCTGGTTAAACCTAAGTTTTTTGTCCCTATTCATGGTGAGTATCGACATTTAAGTCTACATGCCAGGTTAGCCCAAGATGTTGGTGTGCCCAAAGATAACATTTTTGTCATTGAGAATGGGAATGTACTCGAATTGGGACAGGAAAGTGGTAGGATTATCGGCAATGCCCCTGTAGGAGATATTTATGTAAATGGTGCGGTGATGGGGAAAATGGATAGTTCTCTCCTGCAAGACAGAAAGCTACTTTCCCAAGATGGAGTTGTGGTGGTAACTGTCATTATTGATGCCCAAAGAGGTAAAGTGGTAAGGAGACCGTGCATCATAATGCGAGGGTTTGTTGCTTCGAAAGAAAGCCTGGCATTGATTGAGAAGGGTCAGGACGTTGTAGCAGCAGCTCTGAACCATGAGGGGAAATTTCCCTTTGAGCCAGACCTTGCTGATGCCCAAGTGAAGGATGCACTGACGAGATTCCTCCATAAGGAGGTCCGTCGTTATCCTGTCATTATCCCGGTTATAACTATGATAAATAATAACCCTCGTCAACCGCACCCTTTATCTGGCGAGGGGCATTAGGAGTAGTAGCTCATGTCCGGGGCAAAGCGTCAAAAGCCACCCAGGTCAAAACCGAAGTCTCCAGCCGGAGTTGCGAGCCGAGGGCGTAGCAAACAGCGAAAGAACTCAGAGGGCAGACCGTTGTGGAAACGCTTCTTTAGCTTCCTTGCTTTGCCAGTGGTACGAAGGATCATATTGGTTGTTGTCATAATAGGCTTGCTCTATGTATGGGGCAATGTGATGTGGGAAAGGATGCTCACGCTATTTGGCGTTGGATTTGCAATAATAGTCATCGCGATAGGGGCACTAATTTGGGTGGTATGGCGGGGCCGGTTCTCTAGCACGGTAAAACATTGGAATTGGGTTGTAGGGGGGATTAGTTTGGCTCTGGCTTTATGGGGAATTCTCTCGTTTTTCACTACTACAGGGGGCGTTCTATCCAGTGCTACGCTGGGAGGTAGATTCGGGCAGATTATTATTGGCGCGGCGGATTTTATGGGTGGGCTTCGAATAACGGTGCTCGTCATACTGGGTGTTGTTTTCCTGGTTCCGCGTAAGATTCTGTATTGTCTTAAAAGCGCTTGGCATTCGATTACTGGGGTTTCAGCGCAGGGGCGCGCTCCTCGCCGCAAAGTCCCTTCTCCCTTGAAGGAAAATGGTCTGAGTAATGAATCTCGACCAGGTCTCCCTTCAGCTAGCGAAGGACAAGGTAGAAGTGAATACACCGCCCCAGAAGTAAAGCCTGCGGTAATTCCTGAAGCAAATCTCGCTGTGGCACAGGTAAAGCAGTCTCGTGGTCCAATTATCACTCCTGGCGGCTGGCAACTTCCCCCTATTGATATCTTGAGTAAGGCGACTGAAATTGAACTGGATAAGGATGACATTGAGAAACAAGCAGCTCTAATTGAGGAATCTTTGGCTAGCTATGGAGTAGAGGCTAAGGTTGTACAGATAAACACGGGACCTACGGTAACCCAGTTCGGTGTTGAGCCTGGCTGGGATCGGAAGTACAAGGAGATAAAAGAAAAAGGCAAGGATGGGACTATACAAACCCGCTGGGAAGAGGTGTCAAGAACAAGAATCCGGGTAGACCGTATTACTTCTCTGGCCAATGACTTATCTTTAGCCTTAGCTGCTCCCAGCATTAGAATTGAAGCTCCTGTGCCCGGGAAATCGATAGTAGGGCTAGAAGTTCCTAATACAGTATTCGGTTCCGTGAATTTACGTAGCGTGATAGAGAGCACAGCTTTTCAGAGAAGTAAAGCGAAGTCGAAACTGGCTGTTGCTCTAGGTAAGGGCGCTGGGGGTGAATCAGTGGCGGCAGATCTGGCCAAGATGCCTCATTTGCTCATCGCTGGAGCCACTGGAAGTGGAAAAACTGTTTGCCTCAATTCTGTTATTTGCTGTTTACTCCTACATAATAGCCCGGATGATGTCCAATTCATCATGATTGATCCCAAGAGGGTGGAGTTGGTTGATTTTAACAGCATACCTCACTTGATTGCCCCAGTGGTTGTAGATACTAGCAAAGCTGTGAAAGCATTACGCTGGCTTGCCCAGGAGATGGATAACCGGTATCACCAGTTCGCCCAGGTTGGCGCGCGCAATATTGAAGGCTATAATAAAGATCGTTTACCTGAAGAGGGAATGCCATATCTGGTACTCGTTATTGACGAGTTAGCTGATTTGATGATGGCAGCTTTTGATGAAGTGGAGCATACTCTCTGCCGGCTGGCGCAGCTAGCTCGAGCTACCGGCATTCATATTATTGTCGCGACTCAGCGTCCTTCAGTGGACGTGGTTACTGGACTGATAAAGGCCAATTTCCCCACTCGTATTAGTTTCGCTGTCACCTCCCAGGTAGACTCGCGTACCATTCTTGATATGGTAGGTGCTGAGAAATTGTTGGGAAGGGGCGATATGCTCTATATGCCCACTGAAGCAGGCAAGCCCAAACGCCTTCAAGGAACATTTCTCTCTGATGCTGAAATTGAGAGACTAGTGTATTTCTGGGGAAATCAACAAAGGGAAGGAATGGGACTCGTGAATTTCGACGAAATAGCCGAAGTTGCTCCTCATGGTCAAAAGGTGGCACCATTACCCGATTCACTTTTCGAGGAAGCAAAACGTCTCACCTACGAGCATGAACACGTATCTGCTTCTTTTCTGCAACGCCGTCTTCGCATTGGCTATCCCCGTGCCGCTCGCCTCATGGAGGCATTGGGGGAGGCAGGATTACTGGAGGCTACATCCTCTAAAGAGGAAAAATAGCCTTATTGTCAGGCACCGAATCTGTATAAGTTCAAGACATTAGCCGTTGCTAGAGACGTAGTTTCTATATTAGGAGGTGATTCCTGTTTGCTCGCTGCAGTAGCCTCAGTCTTAGAATATTCAGGATAGCAGGACTATCCAAATTTTTTGTCTTTCTGGTACAATTCGGCATGAAATTTAGGGAGGTGATAAATGACGGCTCTGGTAATAGGGATAATAAGTTTAATCTTCGGTATCATAGTAATGGTTTTTCCTAGAATCCTCAATTACCTGGTGGGCATCTATCTTATCGTGATGGGGATAATAGCCATAATTACCTATTTGTAACCTGATTACGGGAATCGATCAACGATTTTAGCCCGGTTTCTTCTCAGCAATGATTTTGCGGGGTGGCTTCAGCACAAGGGCTAATATGCCAGCAGCTATGAATGAGACGGCAGCCAGAGAGAAGGCTATAGTATAGCTTCCTGTTTTATCGAAAATGTACCCGGCGATAAGAGGTCCTGCGGCGCCTATGAGAACGGACAAAGCATGGATGATCCCTGTAATCTCGGCCAATGAGGAGGTTCCGAAGAAGAAGCCTACCAGGCCAGGAATTTGGGGCACTTTGCCTCCGTAGAAAAAGCCATATATTACTACGAAGAGATAGAGCATCCACCAATTATTGACCTCGGTAAGCCAAATCGCTGCTGCTCCGCAAAAGAAACAGCAGATGGCGAGAGCAGTTTTCCACCCTATCTTATCAGCCGCTCCTCCCATCACCAATCTGCCGGCAATGCTCATCCCTCCGATAAGACCTAGGGCACTAGCAGCGATTGCTCCAGAAATCCCTGCATCGAGGGCAAAGCGAACTATATGTGTTGAAATCATGTATATGGGTATAAGGGTGAGAGCGTATAAAATGACTAAACCCCATAAGGCTTTACTTCTTATTGCCTCTTTTGTGCTCCATAGCTGGGTTGTCCATACTTTGGAGCTATCTGTTGTCTTATTAATGCCTGGCGTTAATTCAGCCTTGAGAGCGAGTTCCTCTGCTCCGTAAGGTTCAAGCCCCTTCTTTTCTGGGCTCATAACCATCACTACTGAGGCTGCAGTAAGAACAGCCCAGCTAACTAAACCTAGAAGAATGTAGGTTGTCCGCCAGCCATACAAGAAGATAACGTGGTCTATCAACGGCGCAAAAACTAAGGCTCCAAGACCCACTCCTGATACCACAATGCCTAATACCAGTGCTCTCCTTTTCATGAACCATCTTTGCGCAGTAGCTGTTGGAATAACCCAAGTGGCTCCTGAACCCAGTCCAACTAGGATGTAAAAGGCGCGTAGTTGCCAAAGGCTTTGGGCTTGGCTACATAGGCAAAGACCAATCCCCATGATTAGAGCTCCTGCAATAAGTGGGCGTTTGGGACCGTATTTATCGGTTAACCTCCCCATAGTATAGGTGGAAACTGCCATTGCCAGTAAAAGGAAGGTGTTAACCGATGAAATTGAGGCTCGACTCCAGCCAAACTCCACCTCCAGCGGCTCAAAAAACACCCCAAAAGAGTAAAATACGCCACCGCACATAATGAGCACAAACAAGGAAGCTATGACGATTATCCAACCATAGAACAAATTTGGTTTATTAATCCTTCTCATTTTTCCTCTAGCAATGGGAGTTCAAACTGCCATTTTATTCTTGAAGGAAGCTCTTTTTCTTCAAACCCCACTCCGCTAGTATCCAGCCTTTTATAAATTCGCTTGTCTTTTGAGAGATTACTGAAACTCAGGGTAATCAAGGACTACAATTTGCATACTGCTGGGTAGAGTAGATCGAGTGAGCGAAAGTTTCGGCTTCGTCTCTGTCTCGTGAATTCCCATCACCCTTAAGAATTTGTCTATAGGCTGGAGATTGCCGCAAGCTTGGGTCTTATAGTGCATCGGGATGACGATGCGAGGGTTGAGTTGTTTCATTATTTCCGCTGCTATGTCGACAGATATGGTTGATGTTTCTCCCACGGGCAAAAACAAAATATCAACAGGTCCCACTTCCTCCAGTAAACGTGAAGATAGAGGGTGTCCAAGGTCACCTAAGTGGCACAAATTTATACCGTCAATTTCTATAACGTAAATAGTATTTTTGCCTCGGATTCCCCCCTTTTCATTATCGTGGAACGTGGCAATTCCAGTGATGAATATTTTTCCTATCTCATATTCACCAGGCCCTTTGATTTGTTTGGGACCATTGGTTATCCCCTCAAGATAATTATGCCCAGGATGGAAGTGGCTGATAGTTACTATGTCGGCTTGTAGCTTGTTTAGGGGATAACCAAAATCGGGATGACATGGATCAGTAATAACAGATTTTTCCTTCCCTTTGATAAAGAAACTGGAGTGCCCTAGCCAGGTAATTTCCATTTGTCTAGGTAAGTATAGGTCGTTCCTTCGGTTTTGTCTATATTTATTGATTACGACAAGCTCGGAGTGTAAAATGTGATTTAATAAGAAAATAGATGGAGGTGTTTATGCCTGAGAAAGTGCAGCCTTATAAAGCTAAGATCGATGCTGAAACCTTAAAGCGGTGGAACGGATGTATAAGAGTCTGGGATGCACCACGAAGTGCTGTGGACGGAGCTGAAATTACTGACATGCTCAAAGAACCCATTGAGATAACTGTAATAGAAGTGCAGAAAGATATGATGTATGGCACTACTCCGCAGCGCTACAAGGTTACTTATGGTGATAAAGAGGGATGGGTATTGGCAGACGCCATAGCCCGCTGCGAATAATGGTGAAGGCAGTGGCGGCATGAAAGTGCTAGTGCAGAGAGTCGCCAGGGCTTCAGTAAGCGTAAACAATAAAGTAGTAGGTAAAATTGATCGGGGATTAGTGGTTCTCCTTGGCGTTGCTACAGGTGATTCAGAGGGGGATGTCCATTATCTGGCGGATAAGATAGCTAACCTGCGTATCTTTGCTAACGAAGAGCAAAAGTTTGCTTTTTCAGCATTAGAAACAAAGGCAGAAATCCTTGTAGTAAGCCAGTTCACCCTTTTAGCAGATGTGCAAAAAGGGAGACGTCCTAGTTTCACCGAGGCAGCTCCACCAGATAAGGCACGAGAGCTTTATGAATTGTTTATTGACCACGTTCGTTCCACGGGACTTAAGGTAGCAACAGGGCTTTTCCAGGAACATATGCTGGTGGAGATTCACAATGATGGACCAGTGACCATATTATTGGAAAGATAAGAAGGCGACGAGGCTTTGAGGTAAATAACTTAATCTTTTATCGGAATTCCTCTATATAATTCCAAAGTTGTAAGATGTTGTTAATTCGCGCTGATATATCTGGAGTAAGCGGGGATATGATTCTTTGCTCCCTGATTCACATTACAGGAGACAAAACCATAGCGACGTCAGTGGCAAAAGAAATTGAAGGAATCTGTGGGTTTTGTAATCAGCTTGAGATTGAATTTACAGAATTTCGGGATGGGATTCAATTGAATTTAAACGTTGATGAAAGCAGACCATCTGTGGGTGAGTTAAGGAAATGTTTCATGAAAGTCGCCGGGAAATTCCTCCGTGATAAGCACCTCAGATGCGCTGTTAATGCTTTTGAAGAACTCATTTCGGTTGAGACGAAAATTCACAGGGGTGTGGGGATTCATGAGCTGGCAAGCGCAGATACCATACTAGATATAGTTGCAGTAAATGCGTATTTTCAGAAACTTGGCGGAGATGTATTTTTTACCGCACCAAAACTTGGGAGTGGTACGGTGAAATGCGAGCATGGTGAAATAGCTGTGCCAGTTCCGGCGGTAAGGGAAATTCTTAAATCACATGGGATTCCAGTTTATATAGGGGGCACAGGAGAATTAACCACGCCAACCGGGATTTCCATACTCGCCAACGGTGGAAAATTCGTGGAATCTTTTCTCCTGCCATCTGAAGCCGGGGCTGGTAAGGGATATGGCACAAGAGAGATCGAAAATAATTTTATCGAAGCGTATGTGTGTCAGGATAGCGATGAGATTGTGAGTATCCTGACTGCGTGTATTGATGATATAACACCTGAAGTGCTTTCGGGAGCGGCAGAGGAGCTAAGGCGGGAAGTTATAGACCTGTATATAACTCCGGTGTACATGAAGAAATCCAGAACGGGCTGGAAAGTGGAAATTCTCTGTATTTTGGGAAAGGAAAGAGAGGTTGCGGAGAAAGTAATGAAGAGTTTTGGAACCCTTGGGGTAAGGGTGTACACTGCATTCAGGATTGTGGCAAATCGCAGAATAGAAGAGAGAAAGGTCAGAGTGTCGGGCAGGGAATTTGAACTGAGAGTAAAAATATCCTATTTAAGGGGGGAGAAGCTTTCAGAGAAGGTTGAGTATGAAGACCTGGTGAAAATTTCTTCTGAGTTGAATATTCCTCTGAGGAATGTAGAGAAGGAGGTTTATAGATGCCGGAAATCCGGGAACTCTTGAA
>JAXHSX010000047.1:0-13546 GCA_034190625.1 Chloroflexota bacterium | reverse complement strand
TTCTACGTATTTCCAATAGGATTGCTCTGCTGGCAAGATATCTGCTGTGCCACGGGGCGCTTTATACAAGGAACTACTCCTTCTTTATCCCTAAAGTGGGGTTTTTATAACACATTGTACATCAATTCCTCTCCCAACGACAGAAGAAAGTTGAAATAACCTTAAATTACATCTAAAATGTTCAGTATAACAATTAAGAATAGTTCAATGGGATCAATAGGAGTTGAGTCGCTCATAGGAAAAGTAAGGGAATATTTGCCCGATGATGTGGATTTGGTAGAAAGGGCTTACGAATTCGCAGCGCAATCGCATCAAGGGCAAAAACGCAAATCGGGGCATCTTTATGTAGAGCACCCTTTACACGCAGCTATAACATTGTCTGACCTGCGACTTGATGCCGATACAATAGCTGCTGCTCTACTACACGACGTCCCAGAAGATTGTGACATAACGTTGGAGGAAATTGAAGCTGAATTCAATCCTCGGGTAGCTAAGCTGGTTGATGGTGTTACCAAGCTGAATAAACTGACAAGCCGAGCTGAAACAGAAGAAATAAGGTCAAAATTGCAAGCGGAAAACTTGCGCAAGATGCTCCTAGCGACAACTGAAGACGTACGAGTCCTGTTAATTAAATTGGCTGATCGGCTGGATAATATGCACTCACTGGGTGCCTTACCCTTAGATAAGCGCTACGCTATTGCCCAAGAGACCTTGGAGATATACGCTCCTCTAGCACACCGTTTGGGTATATGGAGAATTAAGTGGCAGCTAGAGGACTTTGCTTTTCGGTATCTTCAGCCACAAGAGTACCACCGCGTCGCCAAATTAGTGGCTGGGAGGCGAGCGGAAAGGGAAAGCTTCGTAAACGAGGCCGGTCAAGTATTACGAAACGAATTAGAAAAGGCCCAAATAAAGGCTAAGGTTATTGGCCGTCCCAAGCACATCTATAGCATTTGCCAGAAGATCAGGAAATATACCGCGCAAGGCAAAGATTTCAACGACATTCATGATCTTTTTGCTCTACGCGTGTTGACCAACTCCGTCTCGGATTGCTACAAGACATTAGGAGTGATCCACAGCCTCTGGCGCCCGATGCCTGAGGAGTTCAACGATTTTATTGCTAACCCGAAAGGTAACGGATACTCATCCCTGCACATAACAGTGATCTATAATGCTACGACGCCGCTGGAAATACAAATTCGGACTTATGATATGCATCGGATCGCCGAGTATGGAGTAGCTGCACATTGGCGCTATAAGGAAGGAAAGGCGGACACTCGCTTTAATAAAGAACTAGGTTGGGTGCATCAACTTATTGATTGGAAAGAAGAGATGGATAGCGAAGAATTCCTGGAATCCATTAAAAATGATGTGCTTTCCGACAGTGTATTTATATATACTCCACGAGGCGAGATAAAAGACTTGCCCAAGGGAGCCACTCCCCTGGATTTCGCTTTCAGAGTTCACACTGATCTGGGCTATAGATGTATTGGTGCCAAAGTAAACGGAAAATTGGAGCCTTTGAACTACTCTCTTAAAAATGGCGATGTCGTAGAGATTATAGTTGGTAAAGAAGGCAGAGGCCCCAGTTTAGACTGGCTTAATCCAGAGCTTGGCTATGTTAAATCATCCCATGCCCGAACTAAAATTCGCCACTGGTTTAAGAAGCAAGAGAGAAGTCAATGTATAGCAACTGGCAAGCAAATTTGGGATAAAGAACATAAGCGCCTTGGCATCCATTTACCCAACGTCGATAAAGTGGTGTCTCTATTCGGCTACAGCGATCCAGATGATTTCTTCGCTGCTCTCGGCCATGGTAGCCTGAGTGTTTCACAGATAGCTCTTAAATTAAGCGCTGATACCGAGTCTACTCAAGAAAACGTAGCAGTTACGCTTCCAGCCAGGATCAGTCCCGCAAGCATTAATGTCCTGGGAGTAGGCGATTTACTCACTCGCCTAGCGAATTGTTGTCATCCATTACCTGGAGACGAAATTATTGGCTACATTACTCAAGGACGAGGTATCACTGTGCATCGAAAGAGTTGCATTAATATCATTAATGAGATGGAGAAAGAGAGATTAATCCCAGTGGAGTGGGGAAATGTAGAGCAAGTTTACCCAGTAACCATTAAGGTTGACGTCTGGGATAGAGTTGGCTTGATACGGGACATTAGTGCTATTATAGCTGAAGCGGGAGTAAACCTTACTGGTATAAATATGGCTCCCGACGGTAGTGATGATTTAACTTCGTTGTATTTTACTTTAGAAGTAAAAAACGCTACTCAGCTCACACGAATAATATCTAAAGCTTGTGCTGTATGGAATGTAATAAATATTGCAAGAATAGGAGAAATAGATGTCAAGTAAGAAATCAAGTAGTAAACGCTCCAAAGTATCGGAACGGAAACGATTGCGGAACCGCGCTGTAAAAAGCAACGTCAAGACGCTTAGGACTAGGGTGGATAAGCAGATTGCCGCTAAAGACGAATCGGCACATGAGGAAGCAGTAATAACCATAAGCGGTATCGATAGAGCGGTAAGTAAAGGTGTTTTCCATCGCAATAAGGCTGCCAGGCTTAAATCTCGATTAGTGAAGAAATTGAGCCATATGGCAAGCTCTCCATCTAAATAAAAGGATTAAAAAGGATGACTCTCGTCCACTTATAATTTTATACGACGGGGGACATAAGGTGAATATTGAAGTCGCTTTCCCCAAAGCAAGAAAGTATCATCGAGTTTATCCACGATTTTCTAGGTGATAATGGTTATCCCCCGAGTATCAGAGATATTGCTGCTCAGTGTGGAATAAGCTCCACTTCAGTAGTGGCTTATAACCTGAATAAGCTAGAGCAAGCAGGATATATCCGTCGTCACACAGATATATCTCGGGGGATCGAGTTTTTAAATAGGAAAAAAGGTGGAAGGCTGGTCTATGTCCCTATTGTAGGAGAAATAGCCGCTGGTGAACCTATTCCTGTACCTGATTCTGATTCTGGAAGTACTATTCCCATGGGTGGAGTAGAAGTGAGCGAGGAGTTAACACATGGTAAGGAGGCAATTTATGCCTTGCGTGTCAAGGGCAACTCCATGCTAGATGCTTTAATAGAAGATGGGGATATAGTTCTAATGCAATATGTGAACGCTGCCGAGAATGGTGACATGGTAGCAGTCTGGCTAAAGAATGAACAGGAAGCCACACTCAAAAAGCTTTATACTGAATCAGATCGCATCTGCCTGAAGCCGGCAAACACCAAGATGAAACCCATTTATACCGCTCTGGACAATGTCGAAATTCAAGGGAAGGTGCTTGCTGTAATTAGGCGTATGTCATAAGGGAACATTTTTTAATAAGATTCAAATCCCCCTCATAGAGGAACAAAAACTCCTCTTCTTAACTTACAACTCAAATCTTTTTAAGATAGTCTTATTATGTGGAAAAATGGATTATTTTATCTCTCCTCTGCTTGCGTGAATAACTCCACTTGACAAAATAACAATGTTGTTGTATAACATAATTGTTGCTAAACAAATATGTTTGATTGGGAAAGGATACCGTGAATGAACTCAGGTCAGTAGTTGGTGCTCCTGTAAGAGGCACAGATCTCTGGAATAGAAAAAATGAGATCGAAAAAATATGGAATGCTTTAGAGCGAGATCATATCCTCCTTGTAGCACCAAGACGATTTGGTAAAACAAGTCTGATGCTCCGCCTTAAAGATGAGCCACGAGAGAATTACAGGGTTTTTTACCTCGACACCGAATGGATTAAAGGAGCCAGCGATTTTATTAGTGAAATAGCTGCAGAGCTACTGAATGATAAAGGGATATGCCAAGTCTTTAAGCAAATCGGAGGCTTTTTCAACACGATATTAGGGCAAGTCAAAGAAATCCAAATCGCAGAAGTTAAACTTGCCTTAAGGGATAAGTTAGCGAAAGATTGGCAGGAAAAAGGTAGAGAGTTTATCTTCCATCTTAAAGATGTTGAAGGAAATGTAGTAGTCATTGTAGATGAATTCCCCTTAATGATTGAGAGAATATTAAGGATAGATAAAAGGGAAGCCGAAGATTTCCTTTTATGGTTTCGCGGTATCCGTCAGATGCCCGAACTTACCCATGTCCGCTTTGTGATCGGAGGCTCTATCGGTATTGAGCATGTGCTGAAGAAAGCTGATGCCGGCACGAAGGCAATCAATGATCTTCACCGGCTTCAAGTGGGTCCTTTCCGCAAAGATGAAGCCCGAGAATTTTTAGTGACGCTACTCAAGAATGAGGCAGGCTTAAAAAGAATCCCTCTAAGGATCACTGATAAATTTCTCGAATTTCTTCAGATCCCTATCCCCTATTTCATCCAGATTCTGGTTTCCGAATCAATAAAGGAAGCTAAGAATCAAGGGAGTCCCCTTTCGGAGGGAATAATTGAAAAGGCTTATTACGAGAGGGTGCTCGCATCCTATAATCGTACTTACTTCGAGCATTATTATACTAGATTAGGAGATTACTATTTACTGCAAGAGGAAAAATTCGCCAAGGCTTTTCTTCTGGAGATTGCCAAGCGTGGCGAGGTGCCAAGAGGTGATCTTTGGAATATCTACCAGAACACGTTGGAAGGGAAAGGTAACGAGGAAAATTTTGGCTACCTTCTTTCCGGTCTCGAGAATGATTTCTATATTGAATTTGAATCTCAGAGGAAGACCTATCACTTCGCAACAAAAGTTTTAAGGGACTGGTGGCTAAGACACCACGCCATCCTGAGATAGAAGCGTAAGATGTCGGAAAGAAAAGTTGGCTTTTACAAATTCAATCCCTCACTAGCTTCACCGGAGGTATTGCAAAAAACTCTTGTTGGGAGAGAAACAGAGTTAAATGATCTTCTTAAGAAAATTGAAGAGTGTGGCCGCGGAACAAGCCTCAGACACTTTCTAATTATTGGTCCTCGGGGCATTGGTAAGACTCACCTACTTCTTCTCATTTATTACGCCCTCAAAAGAAGGCTCAGAACCAGTAACGGATACAAGGATTTGAACCGCCTTTGGATACCTATCCGTTTTGCGGAGGAAGAGTATGGGATTACTACCCTGGCTGAGCTTCTATGCAGGATAGTTAAGGAGTTAGAACAAGATGAAAAAGCCCCAGAATTGGAGGGAGTTCAGTCTTTGGTCAAACTTAAGACCTCCAGGCTACGTGGGCAAGCTGAGGTAGAGGAACTTTTAGATTGTCTAAGCCAAGTTAAACAGCAGATGGGACGCCGATTTTTACTTTTGATAGATAATTTTCATGAGACCCTGGGGCGCTTTACCGAGGAGGACCAAGGACATCTAAGGGATATCCTGATGACCAAGGATCTATTCCTCCTCGTAGGCGCCGCCCCCACTGTATTTGAGGAGGTCACTTCCTACGAGAGGCCTTTCTACAATTTCTTCCAGAACATCTGGCTAGATGAACTTGGAACAGAGGACGGTGTGAAGCTTATTTACAAGTGGTGGGAACTGGAACAGAAAGAGGAATTTCTCAAACATTCTAAGGAGTACCAATCGAAGATAGGTGCCTTAATGCACCTAACGGGAGGCAACCCGCGGCTGATTTTGAGTCTCTACCCCATACTTACAGAGGCGAACATCATAGAGGTTGAAGAATCCTTTATGACACTTTTAGATGAACTTACTCCCTATTTCCAAGCTCGAATGAAGGATTTCTCGCCCCAGCAAGCAAAGATCCTGGACACCATGGCTCTCATGGAAGGTCCCGCTAGTCCCTCTCACATTGCCACAAAAGCAAACCTTAATATAGGCATTGTCACCTCCCAACTGAATAGATTGGAAAAAGAGGGACATGTCACTGTATTGAAGGAGAGAGGTAAGAAAAGAGTCCTCTATGATATCAAGGAACGCCTTTTCCGTCTCTGGAGACAGATGAGAGTAGAAGCGGGCAGGAGGTATCTTTCCTGCTTAGTAACAGTAATCAAAGTCTGGTATTCCGAGGAGGAGTTGCTGGAACAAGTTAAGAAGATGTCACTGGAACTCGATTCCGCTATTAAAGAGAGGAGGAACGAGCTAGTAGAAATGACCCTGAAGTCCTTGTGGTACTTACAGCAAGCAGCACCGGCCCGTCTGTATCCTTCGATATTCCAGCAGAGAATAAACTTGCTAATAGACGCCCGTGATCTGAAAGCTATAGAAAGGGAAATGCAGGAACTACTGGGAAAAGGCGGAGAAGATAAAAATATACTTGCCACTGGGTATTGGCTTGAAGCCTTACTGCATGATGCAAATGGAGAAAAGGAGGAAGTAATAAAGGCTCTTAAAGCATATCTGGAACTAATGCCCGATGATTATCGGGCTTGGAATAACTTAGGAATTACTCTTAGTGATTTAGAGCGCTATGAGCCAGCTATTGAGGCTTACCAAAGGGCAATTGAAATAAAGCCAGACGCATACGACGAAGCTTGGAGCAACTTGGCAGGCATCTATATTGAGCTGGAGCATTACCAGGAAGCCATAGGTGCTTGCCACAAGGCGATTGAAATAAAGCCGGATAGATACGAAGCCTGGGGTAATTTGGGGGATGTTTACTTTAAGACAGAACGCTATCAGGATTCCATTGATAGCTACCGAAGATTGGTTGAAATAAGGCCTGACATATTTGAAGCTTGGCGTGACTTGGCAGAGGCGTCTGTCTTCGCAGGACGTAACCAAGAGGCACTTGAGGCTTGTAATAAGGGTCTGGAGATAAAACGGAATGACCCCTGGCTTTGGAGTATACTCGGTCATACTTACATTCATTTAAAAGACTATGAGGCAGCTCTTAGAGCTGTGACTGAAGCCATAAGGCTTTCACCTTCCGTACCCCACTTCTATAATAATCGGAGTAGTTTATTTATAAGCATAGGCAAGAATGTGAAGGCTCTTCGAGATATGGAAAAGGCTTACGAGCTAGCTCAGAAAGCAGGAGACGATGATTCAGTAAGAGAAGCTGCTACACGCCTTGTAGCTCTTGGTCTAGTATGCTCTGAAGATAGAATCTCTCGAGGGAGGTTAGATCTGGCCGAAGAGTACGTTAAAAAGGGATTATATTATGCCACACAACTCCCATCGGATAAATGCCAGGAGCCCATAATATCCTATCTTAATGCTTTGCTTAAGAAGAAAAAGACGCAGTTCTTAAAGATAGTACTGGGACTCCCAGAGTGGGAGAACCTGCCCGATCTTAGTGAGCTTATTAGATTCTATCGGATTGCTGCTTCCTTCCTTGAGACCAAGGATCGGAAGCTGCTCAACCAGCTCTTTCCTGAACTTCGGGATTTAATAGACGGTATTGTATGACTGCGAAGAAGTGATTACGGGATGTGAGAGTCCAGATTGATTGAACTTCTCTCGTAGTCTTTTCCTGTGCCCTTGTTGGTCTTTAACTTCCATGCCCTCGGTTTCCTAAATTATATATTTTAACTATAATTAAGGGAACTAAAGGAGGTGAGAAATGAGCTTATCTTTATTCAGCCTGGAAAGCAAGGTGGCTATTGTAACCGGGGCTGGCCGTGGAATTGGGAAGGCGATAGCACTAGGTTTAGCCGATGCTGGAGCCGATATAGTCGTTGCTGCCCGAACCGCAGATGATATTGATGCTACTGCCCGCGAGATTGTTGCCAGGGGCAGAAAAGCTCTGGCTGTGCCTACCGATGTGCGCCTCAGCGATCAAGTAACCAATCTGGTAGAGAAAACTGTGGCCGAATTTGGCAGGATTGATATTCTGGTCAACAATGCCGGTGGGAGTTTTAATGTCTCCACGATGGAACTAAGTGAGGGAGGCTGGGATGCCATCATTCGCGAAAATCTGAAGAGCGTTTTCCTATGCTCCAAGGCAGTAGCTAAGGTGATGACAGAGCACAAAACAGGAAGCATTGTTAATATTGCCTCAATAGCTGGGCTTAGAAGCTACACTGCAAATGCCGCTTATGGAGCGGCTAAAGCGGGAATTATTGAGTTCACTAAAACGTTAGCCGTAGACCTGGCACCGCAAAATATTCGAGTTAATTGCATCGCTCCAGGCTTCATAATCACTGAGGGATTGTCGCAACTACATGAGGAAGAGTCAGGGAAAATGCAAGAAAGAACCGCCTTTGTTCCACTGCATAGGCTTGGGAAGCCAGAAGACATTGTTGGCGCTGTTATCTATCTGTCTTCTGAAGCTTCTTCTTATGTAACCGGCCAACCTGTGGTTATTGACGGCGGTTTGATAATTAACTTAGGGTTGCAACAATAATAACATGCCACGATACTTCATTTGGACCATAGGCTGCCAGATGAACAAGGCAGAATCGCAAAGGATAGCCAGTTATTTGACATCCGCTGGCTACCAGGCTGCGATGACACCCCAAAAC
The DNA here is from genome assembly GCA_034190625.1 of Chloroflexota bacterium. GTDB lineage: Bacteria > Chloroflexota > Dehalococcoidia > GIF9 > AB-539-J10 > CG2-30-46-9. The sequence goes on along the minus strand of JAXHSX010000047.1, from coordinate 5,172 downwards.
GCTGATCTAATAATACTTAACACCTGTGTGGTGAGACAAAGCGCTGAAGATAGAGTTCTGGGCACACTGAGTCTACTAAAAGGGTTAAAACACAAAGACCTCGATCTCTCTGTAGTAGTTACAGGATGTTTTGTTGATTCCAATATTGAAGGATTGGAAAAGCGATTCCCCCACGTTGACCTTTTCTTCAAGCCCGGAGCTTATTTCGAGCTAATTGACTGGCTCCAGGGTGAAAGTGAACTACCTGCACCCTCACCCTTCCCTCTTCCTTCAAGGGAAAAGGTTAAAGTGAGTGTTCTCCCTATCCCCATCTCGCCTTGCACCTTCGTCCCTATCATCCAGGGTTGTAATAACTTCTGTTCTTATTGTATTGTCCCATACAGAAGAGGCAGGGAGATAAGTCGACCTATAGAAGAAATAGTCTGTGAAGTGGGTGAGCTTTCTATGAAAGGCGTTAAAGAAGTGACCTTGCTGGGACAAAATGTCGATTCCTACGGGCATGACTTGCCTGGGGAACTGGATTTGGCTGATTTACTTGCCAAGCTAAACGATATCGATGGCATCGATAGAATTCGCTTTCTGACGAATCACCCCAAAGATGTGAATTTGAGACTTATCAAAGCAATGGCTTCCCTGGATAAAGTATGTGAGCATTTAGAGTTGCCGGTTCAGGCAGGCAGCAATGATATACTGAAGGCCATGAGACGGGGATATATTGTTGAGCACTATTATGAACTTGTGCGCATGATACGTGCTTATATCCCCGAAATATCTCTTAGCACTGATGTCATCGTTGGCTTTCCTGGAGAGACAGAGGAGCAGTTCGAGCGCACTTTCTCGCTGCTGGAAGAAATAAAATTCGATGTTGTTCATGTGGCTACCTACTCTCCTCGCCCCGGTACTATCGCTTGGCGGGAATACGAAGATAATGTCCCCTCAGAAGTTAAGAAGAGGAGATTTAATGAAATCGAGGCACTTCAAGCAAATATAGCTGCTGAGCTAAATTCGAATCTACAAGGCAAGAGTGTAGAGATGCTGGTAGAAGGAAAGAGGAAGGGAAAATGGTATGGACGCACCAGAAGTAATAAGTTAGTGTTTTTCGAAAGTTCTGATCTAAGCGAACTTCTTCACCTCGATCAATTAGTAGAAGTTAAGATCGAAAAAACGAGCCCTTGGGCGCTACAAGGCGTCGTTGCGAGCAAAAGCCATGCCTGAGAATTCTTACCTTGACGAGCTTTTTCATCCCAGTTCTGTCGCTATTGTAGGAGCGTCTTCGAATCCCATGTCTGGCGGATACAACTTTACTCGTTATCTCGTAGACCATGGATTCAAGGGCAGGATATACCCTATAAACCCAAGATTGCCAGAGATTCTTAATCTCAAGGTCTATCCAAATTTGAGAGATATCCCCGCGCCAAAGATAGACTATGTTATCTGCTCCATACCTGCTGAAGGGGTCCCATCTCTCCTTGAAGATTGTAACAACAAGAATGTTAAGCTCATTCACCTTTTCACAGGAAGGATGAGCGAAACAGGAAGGGATGAAGCAACAAGGCTCGAACATGAAATCCTGGGAAAAGCCAGGAGCTTGGGCATTAGGATTTTGGGTCCAAATTGTATGGGTCTTTACTATCCCAAACTTGGGCTTTCCTTTAACCATGATCTGCCGAAGGAGAGTGGATCTGTCGGAGGGTTTTTCCAAAGTGGGGGAGGTGCAGGGGAATTCGTCCGATACGCTGCTTTGAGAGGAGTTCGCTTCAGTAAAATCATAAGCCATGGCAATGCCCTGGATATAAACGAAACTGAGTTACTATACTATTTTGCTCAGGACCCCGAAACGAAGATAATCGCTGCTTACATTGAAGGTGTTAAAGATGGCAGGAACTTTATCCAGGCCTTATCATACGCTACAGCAAGGAAGCCAGTTGTAGTCCTTAAGGGAGGAAGGGGGAAAACTGGGTCAAAATTAGCATTCTCCCATACGGCGTCGTTAACAGGCTCCACGGAAGTTTGGAGCGCCGCGTTAAAGCAATATGGTGCTACCATGGTTTATGATTTTCAGGAGTTGGTAGACCAAGTTGTAGCTTTTACCTTCCTTCCACCTGTCCGAGGAAGAAAGGTAGTCATTGCCGGGGGCGGAGGCGGGGAAAGTGTAGTTTCGGCTGACGTATGGGAAGAAGAGAACTTCGAAGTACCAGACTTATCTCTGAAAGTAAGAGAGAAACTTAAAGAAGAAGTTCCTGATATTTGGGATTGGCTTAGAAATCCCCTGGATGTCTCTATTCTTCAAAATGTGCCTCTTACAGCTATGAATTTGCTAAGAATGATTAGCAATGAGGACCAATTTGATATTCTGGTCGTCAACATGACCCAAAATGATCCTTACCTCAGGGATATATGGTTGGGAACACTGGCAAAAGACCTGCTAGATGGCGTCCTGGCAATCAAAGAGGAAGGCAAGCCTGTGGTATGCATCATAGAAACAGGAGAAATTGGCTTATCCGACATGGAAAGCTGGAGATGGAGCGCCATCGCTGAGATAAGAAAACGCATTATCAGCGAAGGTATACCTGTTTTCCCTTCGCCTGAGAAAGCTGCAAAAGCTTTAAGGGGATTGGTAAATTATTGGGTTTGGAAGAAGCACGAAGATGAATCATTATGACTATATAATACTGGGCAGTGGCATCGCTGGGCTTTATATTGCCTTGCTGGCTATAAAACAAGGCAGCGTCTTAGTTTTGACTAAGGGCAGCATAGATGACTGCAATACCAAGTATGCTCAAGGTGGCATCGCTGCTGCTGTAGGCAAAGACGATTCCCCTGAGCTTCATTTCGAAGATACTGTCGCCGCGGGAAATGGCTTGTGTGAGGCTGAGGCAGTGCATATTTTAACGGATGAAGCTGCCGAGTGTATCGCAGACCTAATTAAATTTGGAGTTCCCTTCGATACCCTAAATGGTGAGATTAATTTGACCAGAGAAGCAGCTCACAGCATTTCACGTATTATTCATGCAGGCGGAGATGCTACCGGGGAGCACATCGAGGTTACCTTAAGCCGTCAGGTGCGCTCCATCTCGGTCAAGGTTTTAGAGTATTGTTTGGCTTCCAAAATCCTAGTAGAGAATGGCAGGGCTAAAGGAGTGAAAGCTCTTGACTTGAGAACGGGTTCTGAGGAAGAGTACAGTTGTCAGTTTCTTATTCTGGCTACTGGTGGTGCCGGACGTTTGTTCAAATATACCACCAACTCCGAAGTGGTTACCGGTGACGGTATAGCTTTGGCTTTCAAGGCCGGAGCGGAAATCACTGATATGGAATTCTTCCAATTTCATCCTACTGTTTTTCGTTTACCCGGAGTAGCTCCTTTCCTCATCACTGAAGCAATGAGAGGAGAAGGTGGCATACTAAGGAATGTTGAGGGTTATCGCTTTATGCCTGATTATGCCACTGAGGCTGAGTTGGCACCGAGAGATATAGTAGCCAGAAGCATCATTTATGAAATGAAGAAGACCAGTAGTGACAGGGTTTTCCTGGATGTCACCCACTTACCACCTCGATTAATCACTACTCGCTTCCCCCAGATCTATCGTTTTTGCCTCAGCCACGGCTTAGATATCACCAAAGGGCTTATTCCTGTAGCCCCTGCAGCTCATTACCTCATGGGTGGGGTTAAGACAAACAGTTGGGGCGAGACAGATATTTCAGGCCTGTTTGCCGCTGGCGAAGTTGCTTGTACCCGAGTGCACGGAGCTAACCGGCTAGCCTCGAATTCATTACTGGAATCGGTCGTTTTCGGCAAGCGCGTGGTGCAAAAAAGTGCATCGCTTTGCCATTCCGACTCACCATATCATTCTGAAGGAGTGAACCAGCCCCCTGAGCCATTATCGAAGGAGAAGCAATCGAAGAATATTTTCCATGGTCAAATACATAAGGGGAAAGAATCTCCAAGTGAGGAAATCTATTTCCTTCCTGAGCGTGAGCCTCTATCGCGTGTGCCATCACTCAATCTACCTAAGCTACAATCTTTCATGTGGGATAAAATAGGCATTATCCGTTCTGGGGAAGGGCTTAATCAGGCAGCAGCCACTTTAGCTACTTGGCAACGTTCTCTACCTCAAGCTACCGACCGTCCTTCCTACGAACTAAACAATTTGGTGTTATGTGCCAGGCTAATGGCAGAAGCAGCTTTGATTCGTGAAGAAAGTCGCGGTGCTCACTTCCGCACCGATTTTCCCGAATCAAGACCTGAGTGGCAAAAACACATAACTTTACTCTCATCTCCCTTGACGGAAGAGGAATAAGGTGAAAGTGAAAATATTAAGCCAAGCTCAGGTTGCTCAGATCGAAAAAATCATTGACCGCGCTTTAGCCGAAGATGTCAGCCAGGGTGACATCACTACCGAGACCCTTATTTCCCATGATTGGCGTGGGATGGCATATCTTATAATCAAAGCCAATGGTATTCTAGCAGGTGTGGATGTAGCAAAAGAAGTCTTTCTAAGAGTTGACCCTGAACTTGAAGTAGAAGTCCTCATTGCAGATGGCAGCAAAGTTCAGCCTGGCGACATGATAATCAGAATAAGTGGTCGAATTCACGGTATCCTTAAAGCTGAGAGGACAGCGCTTAATTTCCTTCAAAGGCTGAGCGGTATTGCCTCGGAGACATATCGTTATGTAGAAGCAGTCGAAGGATTACCGGTACACATTATGGATACCAGGAAGACCACTCCTGGCTTAAGGCTGCTGGAGAAGTATGCCGTCAAAGTCGGTGGCGGTAAAAACCACCGCATGAATTTAGGCGACGGCATTCTTATAAAGGATAACCATTTAGCAGTACTTCGTAGTCAGGGATTGAGTATCAAGGAGATTGTAGCCCAGGTGCGGCGAAGTGCGCCTTTATCATTAAGAGGCATCCCGGGCCGAAGCAAACTTAAAGCAAGGCAAACTCAGATTGAAGTAGAGGTTAAGACCGTACAGGAAGCTTCCGAAGCCGCCGATGCCGGAGCTGACATTATTATGCTTGACAACATGAGTATTGAGAACATGCGCAAGGCGATAGAGCTTATCTCGCTCACTATGTCCAGGATGTGGCCGGTGAGCTCGGCATCGCTCCACCGCAGGTCGCTCGTGTCCTCATCCTGGAGCAACTCTCGCGTAGCGTTCAGATAATAAGCA
>JAXHSX010000046.1:0-12703 GCA_034190625.1 Chloroflexota bacterium | reverse complement strand
CCTTTCTTATTCTGGTTCTGATCACCGCTTCTGGTCACTACCAAAGATGCCGGCAGCACCCGATCTTAACAACCTGTCCAAATTTCGGGGACCACCTCATTCGCTTCTTTCAAAGCTTTCTTGACAAAGACTATTATCCATATTATAGTGATATCACAAAACGATATCGATATACGATACATAAAGAGATATTATGCCAGATTCAACAAAAATACCCGAGAATACTGCTAACCCGGAAAAGACCAAACATAAGCTGGGAAGAAACGTTCTCTCCCTGGGGATGGTGTCCCTTTTTACAGACCTATCCAGCCAGATGGTGTACCCACTTATTCCCACCTTTCTCGCTGCGCTGGGCGTCTCCACTGCAATCCTGGGATTGATCGAGGGAATTGCAGAGTCCACTGCCTCCCTGTTCCGGGCTGTTTTTGGGCGTATGTCGGACAAACTTCAAAAAAGGAAGATCTTCATCATCTTCGGATATGGCTTATCCGCCATTTCCAGGCCGTTTTTCTACATCGCCAGCCACTGGACCACCGTCATGGCCATTCGATTCTCAGACAGGATCGGGAAAGCGGCAAGAACACCGTCAAGGGATGCACTCATATCCACATCCGTACATCCCTCTATCAAGGGAAAGGCTTTCGGTTTCCACAGGGCGATGGACAGGATCGGCGCTATCGGAGGCCCTCTGCTGGCCATGCTTGTCCTCTACCTTCTGCGCGATACTATGTCGGAACTTGACGCTCTGAAGACCACGTTTCTTATTTCCGTCATACCTGGGCTTATAGCTCTCATCTTTATCAAGTTCGTAAAAGAAACTAAAGCTATCACTAAAGTGATGGAAAAGGAAAAGAAGACGGCCATGCTCAATGCGCCTTTCATTCTCTTCCTGGTGGCCAACGCTTTCTTCGCGTTGGGCAATTCATCCAACGCGTTCCTCATCCTCAAGGCACAAGAAGTGGGTATTGCCATATTCCTCATCCCCATTCTATGGGTGGTATACAACATCGTCTGTACTATTTCATCGCCAATCCTTGGCTCTCTTTCGGATAGAATCGGGAGAAAACCAATCATCGTTACTTCCTTCATCTATTACGCGATCATCTATGTGCTCTTCGGTTTTGCCAACCAGGTGTGGATGATTTGGGTACTTTTTGCAGCCTACGGAATTTTCTATGGATTATCCGAAGGGATTTTCAGGGCATATGTCGCGGACATCGTGGAGGAGGAAAACAGGGCTACCGCTTATGGAGTGTTAAATACCGTCATCGGCATTTTCCTCCTTCCAGCCTCTGTTCTTATGGGTCTGATTTGGACTAAATTCAGCTCGCAAATTGCATTCATCGTGGCCGCAGGCTTTGGTATGGTGGGTTTCATCATATTCCTTGTCAGCCTGATGGTAACAAAGAAACCCAAAAAGCTTGATCTGGTGATATCGTAATGTATAATATGTTAAGGAGACATAATGGCGGAGAGAAGCAGCGAGTTACCGGATAAACTGGTAAGAAGGTTTTTCCTCGGATTTATAAATCTTCATATCCTCTACCATGCCCAGAAAGAGCCAATATACGGCAAGGAGTTCAAAAAAGAGCTTGAAAGGCACGGGTACGATATATCCTTCGGAACCCTTTACCCTATTTTTCATAGTTTGGAAAAGGACGGATATCTAGAGATAGAGGAGAAAAATATAAACGGCAAAATGAGGAAGTACTACACGATAACAGAGAAAGGCAAAGAGATTTTCAACTACTCCACAGATAAAGTCAAGGAGCTCTTTGATGAATTATTTGGATAAAGGGAACAATTTCCTCTCAGGTTTACGGAGATAGTCCATGAGCAGGTGACGAAGGCAACCACAATGGAGCGGTTCCAGACATGGGCAAACACGTGAAACGTTAAGTAAAATATGAACAGATGTTGGTAGCGCATACCGGATTTGAACCGGTGATCTCCTCCTTGAGAGGGAGGTGTCCTAGGCCACTAGACGAATGCGCCACTTTTTAGCTGTTTATTATCGCCTCTTATTTCCAGAATTGCAAGTTTTTGCGGCTGCTAAAAAGGGACAGCTTAGGTTATAATGCATCATTGAGGATTAAGTTATACAGGATATGCCACAAGTTAAGCCAAACGTAAGATTATTAGAGGCAACCCAAAATGCTTTGCCCTTGCTATATGCCGCCTTCAAGCAGTGCTATTCTGCCAAATTTGCCGGGAGAATATTCGATGAAAATAGAAATGTCGAAGAACAGGCTGAATTTATCAGGAAGATTGTAAAGTCAGGACATCAGAGTCCCCTGGAGCACATCAAGTTCACTTTTGCCATTGAAGGTGTTTCCCGTGCCTTAACACACCAGCTTGTAAGATACAGAATAGCATCTTATTCACAGCAAAGCCAAAGATATGTTAAGAAAGCAAATCTTGATTACGTACTTCCGCCATCAATCGAAGCAGACGAAGTTTTAAAAGCCGAATTTATCAGGATTATGGCTGAGATTCAGGCGAGTTACGACACTATGCTCGAAAGATTCAAAGAGAAGGGCATAGTCGGCGAGAGAGCAACCGAGGATGCCAGATTTGTTCTCCCTCAGGCAGCCGAAACAAAAATCGTTGTTACCATGAATTGTCGAGAGTTACTGCATTTTTTTGAAGAAAGGTGCTGTACACGTGCCCAATGGGAAATAAGAAGCCTGGCAAATAAGATGCTCAAGATATGCAAGAAGGAGTTGCCAGCAGTATTCTCGCAAGCGGGATCAAAGTGTATCAGATTGGAATACTGCCCCGAAGGGAAGGAGTTTACTTGTGGTAAGTTTCCCCTGAAGGAAGAGGTAATCAGCCATAAAAAATCGCGTGTTCAGTAACCACTCGCCTCTCCTCCAGCCAGAGTCTAGGCATATATCAATAGTCCCCCCGTTTAAGGGATTCTCTTTATCAGATTTCCATATATCATTAGTAAAGTTCGCAGCGATGATCCCAAAATGGCTTCCCAATGGAAATCGCAGAATATTACGAAAACACTTATCGCTTATCCCTTCCCAATCTTGCCCCAGTCCCTCCTCGCTTCATGCAAGGCTTTGACTCACACTGCTACTCACAGTGACATAATGAAGTTATTATTACAAGATACTATAATATAGTGTAGCAAGATGAGCGACTTTGACATTACATCTTATGTTTCTCGCATTGAGGCGAACCGCTCGGTCAAGGATGCCCTCATGCAAAAGCTAAGGACTCGCCGTTATCCATATCGCATATCCGTAACCGACTTGCTAAATCTCAAACAGGCTTACTTCAAGAGAAAGTATCCAGAAATTGTTCCATCTCTGGAAAAGCAACAAATTATGTGGGCTGGCACCGGCTTCCACAAGACCTTCGGCTCGGCTGTGTCTAGCGAAGAATACCTGGAACAATTTGTTGAAGCTGAAGGCATAGTAGGGAAAATTGATATCTACGAGAAAATTCCGGTAGAGGTTAAAACAACCTCTGCACCCGTAGACACGAAAGATCTACGGCGACATAGACCGGCTTATGTTGAGCAGTTAGGCATGTATTGTGCTATGGTCAATGCCCGTGAGGGAGAAATTATCGTTTATCTGCGTCTTGGTGAGGAATTACCCCCAACTTCTTCTCTGCTGGTCTACCATGTTGATTTTCCCGAGCTGGAAGCGATTAGAGACGAAATGCGACGAAGGCGCGACCTCTTAATACAGGCACTCATTTCAAATGATCCTGGCAATCTCCCTGTTTGTCCCTGGTTCAATAGGCAGTGTGATTACTCGCAGGTATGCGACTGCGAGATGAGTACTGTGCCGTCATCGTATAGGATAGCTGAGTTAGCCGGGCAAATAAAAGCGGATGAGATCGCCCAGGAGCAGCTCCTGGCTAAGCTTGCTAGTTCACCATCGTCATTCCATCTCCGGCTCAATGACCTCGTTTTCCCTCGAAAAGCCTATTTTGAACGTCTTAAGTCGCAGGAAATTGCTCTGGCTGGGGAAGAAGTACGGGAAGAAAAAGGAGAATATCTCCATTCTATAGACGAGCGCGGCTTCCTCAGTGCACTTCGTGACTCGCTCAGCTATGGCACACAGGGCGAAGCGCAGAGAGTTCCTGTACGATACGCACAATTGGGCGACCTGGTCCAGATATGGCAAAATTCCCCCACCATTCTGCGCGATCCAAAGTTTTACTCAGTGGTGGAAAGGGAACGCTTAGCCCGGACGTTTCCCCATTACTTCCTCCGCCTGGGATTCGAGTGTGCATTGACAGACCACTCGCAGGGCAGGCTCTTAGTCTACTACCCCTACATTTCTAGAGAAGATGCCAAACTGATGGTCTATGATGTAACCTTTAGGAATCTGGCAGCATTAAAAGATGAAGCGATACAACGTGCAGAGTTGATAATACAAGCGCAATCACCGTGGGAACTCCCTAAGTGCCCCTCATGGATGTGCCCAAACTGTGACTACATAGGTCAGTGCGGCGGGGTTTGAATCTACAGCTAAGATGGAAAATAGCAGCATGCCCCGAGGAAGGTTGTTTAGGGTATAAGTTTGAAATGAATAACAAAGAGACTAAGCGTTCACTAAGCGAGAAGATGACAATCGGCATTTTAGTTGTCTTGGTGATCGCCAACGCCGTCTGGTTAGCTACCTCGGAATACTCAAGTCCTCTCATTGCGTTAATATTCTATGCGGTTATCGCTTTCCTTTGTTTGCGAAGAAGCCATTTCCAATCAGGTATTATTGTCGGAATCATTGGATTAGGGGTTCATATCTATGAGTTGCTATCCCAAGGCATAATAGAACTGAGAGGATTTGAGTTAGGACTCTTTTTCATAAACCTTACTTTCCCAATTCCCCTTATATATTTCAGTTATAGAGCCTATCAAGAAACTAAACGTAGAGGTGTAGAGATTTGAAAATAAACGATATTTCTTCGCCAATAGCGTATAACAGAAGGAAAGATAATATGCAAACAGATTAAGATAAAGTAATGAACTGGCTGGACATAGTTATAGTTGTAATCGGCATCATATTCGGTTTCCTGGGATTATGGAAAGGTGCTATCAAAGCCGCATTTAGCATAATTGGACTAATAGGAGGTATAGCCCTGGCAGGACACTTCTATCAATCATTCGCCAACGTGCTTTCTTCCAGCGGAGCCCCGTGGGCAAAGATAGCTGCCTATGCCATCATTCTGATTGCCGTCTGGGTACTGGTTAATATACTCGGCTGGTTTATCGCCAGACTGGTTCACGTCACGCCTTTTGGCTGGGTGGATAGGCTTATCGGTTTCATTCTTGGCGCTGGGATAGGATTGCTCCTGGTTTCTGCTTTACTCGCCATCGCCAGCAAGTATTTGCCCGGAATGGAAGCTACAATAGCCTCATCAACGGTGGCAAAGTTCTTGATGGCACGGCTTCCGCTGTTACTAGCGTTACTCCCTGATGAATTCGACTTTATACGAGACTTCTTTTATCCCTCGGGGCACACATACTAAAAGGTAAGCACCTTGATCACTTTTTGCAAAAATAAGGCTTGCCTTTGCATTTGCACAGGTAGAATAATCTGCAGGCTATCCCTTTCTGACTGTCTGAAAGCACTCTTGGTCTAGAAATGGAGATGACTTCGGCAAGCTAATACTTGTGATCACCTGCTGGCGTTAAGCCCGTCAGATGTAATGATTCGTTTTACTGCTATCATGGCTGCTCGAATGTAAACACCGTTTGGAAGTCATTCTTCATACTGATGACAGTCCAATTACGGTCCTTAGCCACTTTCAGCACCTTCTCAGCACCTTTGTCATACTGATACTCTCGCTCTGCGTCATCGTGGTGGACGAGCAGCATCAAACCTGGACCTTCCCGATCATCAGTAAACTCAAGCATTTCCATATCTCCATCTGAGTTGCCTACGGCAATGATAGGACGTTTCCCGATATGAAGTTGTATGTTGATGGCTTTGCCATCATAATCGTTGAAAGGCTCTACAAACTTTTCTATCCTAATGAGAGAAGACCTTCCATCCTGCACGACGTATTCAAACGTCGCACTTGTGCCAATTACATTCTCGCGTGGAACATTATAGACTTGTTCTGAATAGGCACGCATAAATCCCGCCATCCCGCCGGACACTATGAACACTTCGAAATCTTTCGAATTGAGGTAACGCAGAAGTTCTAACATGGGTTGGTAAACAACTCTGGTGTAAGGAACCTTGAAATGAGGGTGCTTGGCTTCGTCAACAAATGCCTTTGCCGTGACTATATACTCAGTCTGTGTTATCCCTGAATAGGGCTTCAGTATAAGTTGATTTAGCTCTTCTTCATTGAGACTCGCAAAGTAGCTGGCGTCCTTTTCCCATACTGCCTTGTAAGGTTGTTTATCACGTACCGAAGGGTCATCTTCAGCCTTTGTGACGAGTCCATGGAAAATAAATGCCGTGGGAACAGACATCGGTTGTTCGCACATCAGCGTACCGTCGTTGTCGAATACAGCAATACGATCTTCTGGCAGCATATATGAAGGATTCGAGGGATCAGTCACCTCCTCAACAAAGTTAATCACACAATCCTTAGTAGCGTCCGGATTCCAGGAGGGAAGCGGATCAGGTGTAGAAGAAATACAGCCACAAAGTGATGAGAGACAAAACAAAGAAAACAAAGCGAACAAAGCTATCTTGAAGCGCTTCTTTATCATATCTACCTACCTAAGCTATGGCCTAATTTTTCTGTAAAAGCTGCTGATGTAAATGCCTTTAATGTTAAGCATTTGATACTGCTGACATCTCTTCCTTAGCCTTTAGCTCTGTTCCCCAGAGGGCTCTCGCTTCAGAATGACAATAACTCTACGGGAGATGGATTTTACCTGCTCAGCCCTCCAGAATTCCATCTAGAATCTTCTTAAGTTCCTTCTTGGGCTTGAAGCCTGTAATCTGCTCGACAGGCTGACCATCTTTAAATATGAGCATAGTAGGAATGGCAGCAATACCATATTTACTAGCTAAAGGACCATTCTCATCCACACTCACTTTAGCGAACTCTATTTTGCCGGCATACTCCCCAGCTAATTCCTCCAAGACAGGACCAGCAGCTATACAAGGAGCACACCAAGTTGCCCAGAAATCCACCAAAATTGGCGATTGGCACTGTAACACACTATTTTGGAAACTATCTGCGCCCACTATCGCCTGTATCATTGTTTTTTACCTCCTATAGTTTAAATAGTATTTGAGATTGCCTCGCGTCGCTCGTGATAACATCCAAGGAAAAGAAAGCTATACCATTCCTGGTAGTCCGCTCAGCAATTGTAGCTTCATCAATTCCTTTAAGTTTAGAAACAGCTCTCAAAGTCCTGAGAACATCGGCAGGTCTGGATTCATATCTTGCCTCTCTGCCATAGGTAACGGGACAATCTGTTTCTAACAACAATTTGTCTAAGAGCGATTCTCCAACTGCCCTTCTATGCTCTTCATGATATTCAGTGGCTGGCGTAGCAGAAATAAAATAGCCGGCATCAACTATATCCTTAAGAACACTGGAAAAACCGGTAAACCAGTGGAATACGGCCTTCTCTATCTCCGAATCTTGAACTAACTGGAGTGCGTCCTTCCAGGCATACCTGCTATGAATTATCGCTGGTTTAGAATATTTTACCGCCAAATCCAGGAGCCGTGCCAGAACTTCTTTTTGTAATTCTTTGTTTGATACCTTGACTACCCTCTTATCATAGTCCAAGCCTATTTCGCCGACGGCAACTGCTCCAGTAATGTTCTCCTCGATAAATCGTAAGCTCTCGTCTATCTGAGAAGCTCCAAGATTGCCCAATTCCCAGGGATGCAAACCCAAAGCAGGATAAACAAAGGAGTCGTATCTACGAGAAATTTCCAGCGTGTTAATGTTCGACTGGTAATTTGAGCCTACAGCTACAATAGCGATAACTCCGGCTTCTTTAGCTTCCTCAATGGCTGAATCGAGATTCGTTAATTCGTCCAGGTGAGCATGAGTATCGATAATTTGGTGTATCAAATTTTCTTCTCAGCAAGCATGTTTTTATAGTAATCAAGACCTGTTTCCGTGGGTTTATAACAATAAAGAGCGAGCCTGTCACCTAGTTCCTTGGTAATCATGTTAGCTGATAATAACACCCTTAGTATCGGCTCACCGAAGTACCCTGTCAAATTGAGATGGTGGTCAGGAACTGGCTTATTGGTTGCCTCATATTCCTGACAAATGCTTTTAAGAAGTCCTGCCGATCCTTCCTCTAAACTTTTAAGAAGAGCCTGCATGGTCTCTGTCTTTTTAATTTCAATGAGAAAATCGTCGAAAGCGCCCATTTTCGTTAATGCTTGATCCTGACAGTGACATAGAGATCGCCGGGAATTTGCCCTCTCAATCCCATCCCCTTTAACCTTATCCTTGTTCCCTGAGTAACCCCTGGCGGGACCTTGACCATGAGTTTTTTCTTTTCTTTACCCCTCTTATAATCTATTTTCTTCTCAGCCCCGGCAATAGCTTCCTTTGAAGAAATGGTAATTTCATGGTACAGATGCCTTTCACTACTTTGCCATGGAAGTTCCTCTACGCCTAGCATACTCTTAAGAGTAAAATTCATCGCCTTGCCGGCAAGTCGCCATAATAGCGGTGGCTTATATTCCCGAGTAGGTGATGAGCTAGACTGCCAACCTGATCTCGAAGGGCTAGAGAAACCGAAGGCGAATCCTTTGCCGCCAAAGAACATATTATTCGCAAAATTATCATCAAATCTTAAACCAGCTCCACGAAACATTCTGGCTAGCTCCTGAAACAGATACGGATTGGCGAAACCGTCACGGAACACTTGCTCCTGGTTGTAGTATTGACCACCAGCATATTGAGTCCCATAGCCAACAAAGCCCGCATGCCTCATTGTATCATATTCTCGCCTCTTGCCTTCGTTGCCCAATACAACATACGCTTCATTGATCTCTTTAAATTTTTCCTCGGCTGCTTTTTCACTTCCTAAATTCTTATCCGGGTGGTGTTTCATAGCAAGGTTCCTGAAGGCGTGCTTTATATCCCCCTGGTCAGCGCCTTGGGATACACCGAGAATAGAGTAATAATCTTTCATGTGCTTCCTGTTCTCACGTCATCTTAAGCCAAAGGTGCTCTGTATCCTTACACACGAATTCTTTGGACGATTCGCTTTGCTATGGCTCAGAGCTTCGCCTTGCTTCCTCAAAATGACAACTTATGCTATTTTAGCGGTTAGAGGTCACTTTGGCAAGTAAGATGAGCTCAGCTTTTTTTTGCTGGTTGGGCTACCGCTGGCTGGTCTTACCAGGAGCGTCATTCCTTCTACCCCCACGACAGTAACTTCCACACCACCACTAATATCTGATTCCGCTTTTGCCTGCCACAGCTCGTTGCCGATTCGGACATAACCTCGCGGCTCAAGCATAGTGGTCGTTTTACCCTTGGTGCCAATTAAAGTCTGCAATGAAACGGATGGCGTTTTATTTAATGCTGTTTTGCCCAGCCAGTAAGTGGTAAAAAAACATGCTCCCAAGACAGCCATCAAGACGATGAGAGCCCATAGGGGGATGTCTATTCCTTGCCCTGGCAGCACTTTAAGTACCACCACCACCAGAATTGCCTCCCAGAGTAACGATGTCAGGACAGCGTATATTGTGTATCCCCGGCTCTTCATTGTTATCATTATAGAAAATTATTGTCGCCAGTGAAAATGTCACCTTAACTTTATCAGGAAAAACCTTCGACTATTTCTGGAAACTAACTCTCCACCACCTGGCGTTAATGCTGACAAACCCTAGAACGCAAACAATCCTTATGCCGGAAAAAATTGACACAATGATCTTTTTTTGTTAACGTAATAACCTTTATGGTTAACGAAACGAGGGGGAAGATATTACAGGCTCTTCGAGATAGTTCAGATCATGTCTCTGGTGAAATGCTGAGCCAGAAACTGAGCATCTCCAGGGTATCCGTCTGGAAGCATATCCACGGCCTGCAACAAGAGGGCTATGTAATAGAGGCTTCTCCAAAAGGCTACCTTTTAATTTCCTCCCCGGACCTATTGCTCCCCTACGAATTTCCCGGTTGGGAGAGGAAAATCCATCACTTTGCTGCACTCGATTCAACTATGGATGTTGCCCGAGAACTAGCCAAGGGAGGGGCAGAGGAGGGAACGATTGTAATTGCGGAAGCTCAATCTCAAGGTAGGGGAAGACTAAGCAGAGAGTGGATTTCCCCTGAAGGTGGAATATACTTTACCATTATTTTAAGGCCGCAAATCAGTCCTGTACATGCTCCGAGGATAAACCTGATGGCTTCGGTAGCCGTGGCAAAAAACATTAAAAAACTCCTCGGTTTGAAAGCGGAGTTGAAATGGCCCAACGATGTCTTGATCAAAGGCAAAAAGGTATGCGGTATCTTAGCTGAGATGGATGCGGAGATAGACAAGGTGAATTCCATCAATATAGGCATAGGCATAAACGTCAACTCCCTTCCACCTGAATATGAAGGACAGGCAACCTCGTTAAGAAAGGAATTAGGAAGAGAAATCCCGAGAAATAGTTTTTTCTCCTCTTTGCTCATGGAGATAGGCGAACAGCAAGCTCTATTGACCCAAGCCGATTTACTCGAAGAGTGGAAGAGCCTCTCTGCCACCCTGAACAAGAATGTAAGGATTGTATCGCCAGACGAAGAGATAGCAGGTGAGGCAATAGACATCGATGCCAACGGAACACTCATAGTAAAAACAAAGGATGGTTCCTTGAGAAATATTTTTACCGGAGATTGTGTACACGTAAGGTAACTACTAACAGGTAAGATACATGATTCAATTGCTCATAATTGCAGTTTACTTTCTAGCCATAATTGGCATAGGCGTGTGGAGCAGAAAAAGGGCAGGAAGCCAGGATGGCTTTTTTGTCGCTCATCGCAGGGGAACTTCGCCTTTTATTACCGGGTCTCTGATAGCCACTGCCGTGGGAGGTTCAGCGCTTGTGGTAACGGCTGGCTTGGGATTTGACCAGGGTCTGACTGGCGCCTGGTGGCTTCTTGTTGGGTCTGTTGGTCTGTTAATCCTGGGATTATTCTTCGCCAGGAAGGTGAGAGGGGCTGCGCTCTATACTCTTCCCGAGCTTGTGGAAAAGCAGTATGGCAGCGCAGTGGGTTTAGCAGCTTCAATACTCATCGTTGTTGCCTGGATAGGTGTGGTTGCAGGGCAAATTATAGCTGCGGGAAGCTTTCTATCCATTTTGGGAATCGGTTCCAGTACCTTCTGGATGATCGTTTTCACTGCTGTTGTTGTCGTTTATGCCATCCTGGGTGGGCAATTCTCGATTATCCGCACCGACCTTTTCCAGGCGGCAATACTCTTTGCAGGGATTTTTACAGGTCTGGCATTAGTTTTTTCGCAGGTGGGCGGACTTGATGGGCTAAAAGTCTCACTGCCTCCCAGTTATTTCTCTTTTCCATTGAGCCTGGAGTTCGATTGGAAGATGCTTCTGTCTTTTTTAATTCTCATCGGAGCAACTTATGTAGTAGGGCCCGACATGTATACCCGACTTTTCTGCGCTAAGGAAGAGAAGACAGCCCAAAAGTCAGTTTTTGGGGCAGCATTCCTTCTTATTCCCCTGGCTTTTGTCATAGTGCTGATAGGAATGAGTGCCAAGGTCATTTACCCCCAGATATCATCCGACCAGGCCTTTCCTCAAGTAATAAACGGAGTCCTTTCGCCTGGTTTAAGCGGCTTAATCCTTGCTGCCGTGATTGCTGCGCTGATGTCCTCAGCCGACACTTGTCTCCTCAGCCAGAGCGTTATTCTGACCGAGGACATATTCAAGCGATTTCATCCGTCGCTTCATGAGCGGAAGGCTATTCTATCAACTCGCCTGAGTATAGTCGTATTAAGCGCCGTAGCACTAGCGCTAGCCTTAGCTTTGAAGGGAGTCATGCAATCCCTTCTTTTCGCCTACACCATCTTCACCTGCGGCCTGGTTATTCCAGTTATCGCAGGGTTTTATAAGGATAGACTGAAGGTGACATCACAGGGAGCCATGGCGGCTCTTATAGGTGGTGGAATGATTGGTCTTGCAGGTAAGCTGCCTGGCCTTGACTTTCCACTCAAAGGTGACCTCGGTCTCATCGGCTTCGCTGCGAGCGCCATTCTTCTTTTCGGGGTGAGTTTCATCACCGGGAGGAAGAAGGAATAAGCTCCCACCCATGCTATAATTACGGAGTGCAGGTTGCTATCATCGGTTTGGGGCTAATCGGTGGCTCCATAGGAATTGCTTTAAAGCAAAAAGCCGTACCAGGATGGGAGGTAGTTGGTTACGCTCGTCGTCAGGAAATTGCTGCGGCAGCCTTGAGCCTGGGCGCTATTGACAGAGTAGAGACAAACATAAAGGACGCAGTAGAAGCGGCTGAACTGGTTATCATCGCTACTCCGGTTCTAACGATAAAGGATATCTTCTCCCAGATAGTCGATTATCTCCCTCATGGCTGTATCGTTACCGATACCACGAGCACCAAGTCTCAGGTCATGGAATGGGCTCGTAAGCTGCTGCCATCAACAGTGTATTTTATCGGGGGACACCCCATGGCAGGAAAGGAAAGCTATGGCATTCAAGCTGCCGAAGGCGGGTTGTTTCAAAGGTGCGTCTATTGTCTTTGTCCGGCAGAGAACACTCCACCTGAAGCTCTG
>JAXHSX010000045.1:0-6101 GCA_034190625.1 Chloroflexota bacterium | reverse complement strand
CTAGCACCCAGCCTGCCAGGGTCACCGCCCCGACGAGGGGATGGATCAAGAGTACCGTTACTGTCCCCTGAAAGGCCAGTCCCAACCATACAGGTTCTCGTTCTGTCAGATAGCGGGTCAGATGTCTGACATCAATCTAGTCTGTGGCTTAGCTAGCCCGGATGATGCTGGTGTCTACAAGCTGACAGATGAGATAGCTATTATCCTGACCATCGACTTCTTCACGCCTATAGTCGATGACCCTTACACTTTTGGGCAGATCGCCGTTGCCAACTCGTTAAGTGATGTCTACGCTATGGGTGGTAAGCCGCTGACAGCTATGAATGTCGTCTGTTTTCCGGTACAAACTATGGATCTCTCGGTTCTGAAAGATGTACTCAGAGGTGGAGCGGATAAGATGATTGAAGGTGGGGTGTTACTTGTTGGTGGCCACAGTATAGAGGATTCTGAGCTTAAATATGGGCTTTCCGTTACCGGCACTGTACACCCTAAGCGGCTGGTAACTAATTCCGGAGCTAAGGCAGGAGATAAACTGATACTTACCAAGCCACTGGGAACGGGTATCCTAAGCACGGCTATAAAAGGAAAGATGGCTGATGAGAAAATGGCATCGAACGTAGCAAAGTGTATGGCAACTTTGAATAATAAAGCCGCAGAGTCGATGCAGGAGATAGGGGTTCATGCGTGCACTGATGTTACCGGGTTTGGGCTTATCGGTCATACTGTTGAGATAGCTCAGAATAGCCGGATCGGCATCAATATCTCTTCCTCTTCTGTTCCTCTCCTGCCGGGAGTAGAAGACCTTGCTCTGCGGGCATGCAGCCCGGGTGGTGCATACAAGAACGTTAAGTTCTACTCCAGTTCAGTGATAATTGCAGACAATGTACCCTTTCACATGAATGATATTCTCTACGACCCTCAGACTTCTGGAGGTTTGCTAATTTCCCTGGCTCCCAGGAAAGCCAAGATACTATTAGATAGGCTGCGACACGCTGGTGTAGAAGATGCAGCTATCATTGGAGAGGTAGTTAGCCAACCAAGAGGAATGGTTACTGTATGCTAAAATGCCAGGTAACTTACCGCTGCCAAGGCTGTACTCAACAGATTCACAGATCACCCCAATAGCGAAACTTCCGTTTGTGGCCTTCCAGGCCACTACACACTTAGCCTCAGCCAGGCTTCCTTGTTTTAATCTCTACCTCATCACTTGTTTCGCCACCCCTACTATCGATTACCTTAACAGTGATCGTATACGTATCTACTGCATCAGGCGCCGTCCAGGTAACAGTAGAGCCTTGCTCGGAGATATCTCCACCAGTTGCTGTCCATTGGTATGTTAATTCATCCCCATCTGGGTCAGCAGCAGTACACTCGATTGAAATAGACGCACTTTTCACAACCACCGGTTTCTCTGGCATCAGCCTCTCGATGACCGGGGGCTGATTGACTCGTACTTCTATAGTCTGCCCCATTGTCGCCTCCCCACCTCTGCCATCCACTACCCTAACGACAATCTCGTAGATGCCAGGTTTATTAGGTGCTGTCCATGAGACAGTAGAGCCTTCGCCAGAAATATTCCCATCATCTGCTGTCCACTCATACGTTAACTCATCTCCATCCTCATCAGAAGCAACACACTCAAAGACAGTGCTGTTCGAGACGTCAACCCACTCTCTCTCAGATTGCACGCTACTAATCACAGGGTGGTTATTAAACAGGCCGCAACTGGTGCAAAGAATCATGCATGACAAGATAAACACTGTTAAAAAAGAAACCCATTTCGTCCGGCATGGAGTCAGTTTCATATTCATTTTCTCCTTTCTCGTCAGATAAACCAATGCTAAATCAGTAACCGGCGACAATACACTCAAAGCCGCCTCGAGAAGTGACTCAATATAACATCTTTCATAATGTCCTGTAAACTACGGTCAAAAGATATTCACGTAGGGACACTTGACAATTCGTGTGTATTAGTGCATATTTATTACCATCATGATAATAATATTCATGTTCTGCTGAGCAAAAGTTATGAAGCTCTCAACCAAAGGACGTTATGCCATACGGGCAATGCTTGATCTGGCTCTCCGATCGGGGGATAGTCCTACCCTGGTCAAAGATATCGCTGAAAGGCAGGGAATCTCGATCCTGTACCTGGAGCAGCTATTTACCAGGCTCAATAATGCTGGGCTTGTTAGGAGCATCCGTGGGCCGAAGGGAGGATTCGTACTAACTAAATCACCGTCACAGACAAGAATTAGCGATATTTTACAGATCATGGAAGGCTCGACTGCGCCTGTAGAATGTGTAAATAATGCGATGATTTGTTCGCGCGCTAGCTCTTGCGTAACCCGTAAGGTATGGATGGAAATGAAAAAGGCGATAGATGGAGTACTGGAGTCCACCACTTTGCAAGATCTGGTTAGCTGGGACGAACAATATCGGTTAAGATGAAATGCTCAAACTAGAAAGGGGTCACAAGATATGAAAAACAAACTGCTCCAA
Organism: Chloroflexota bacterium; assembly: GCA_034190625.1. GTDB lineage: Bacteria > Chloroflexota > Dehalococcoidia > GIF9 > AB-539-J10 > CG2-30-46-9. The sequence continues at coordinate 3,599 of JAXHSX010000045.1, read as the reverse complement.
ATCTCGTTGCCGTGGCTGATTGTTACCTTATTAGTGTCGCTGTTATCGGTAGCACTTTTCACAACGAAGCCGGTCGAGGCTGGCTGAAGCTGTGGGAAGCCGCCAGTTCCGGCGACTAAGGGTGTCAGTGTAAATATTAGCCCCAGTGGCAGTGGTATTATCAAGATAGATGGGGTTATTCCATGCTCCTATCCCGTCGCCATCAAGCGCGAGACATATATCAGGATTGAGGCTATACCAGCCTTTGGATATCACTTTTCCAACTGGAGTGGAGACCTGACTGCCAAAAGGAACCCCATAACTACGGTAGTCCTCAACGATATCCTAATCACCGCCCACTTTTCGTCCGACGATATGGAGATCGCATCAGATGATGGGACGCTTAAAATTGTTGTTCCCAAGGGGACTACTGCCCTGGATGATAAAGGTGCCCCACTTACCAGCTTAGAATTTGCTATTGACGATATACCACTAGTACCTACAGAAGCAGATATCATCGGGCCAGTCTATAACTTGGAGCCTAACGGAGCTACCTTTGACCCGCCAATTACCTTAATCTGGGGCTATAACCCGGCTGATGTTCCTTCGGGGATGTCTGAAGCGGATTTGGCTCTAGCCTACTACGATGAAGATTCCAACGAATGGGTAAAGTTATCTTCTGAGGTTAATTCGGCAACCGATATCATTACTGCTTCTGTGGACCACTTTACCGATTTTGCTGTCATTGCTGCTCCTCCTCCACCTCCCCCTCCACCATCACCAACAACAGCAGTACCAGCTGCTTTTACCACAAGCTCGCTGAGCATCTCCCCGCTTGAGATTAACACTGGCGAGTCTGTAAGTATCAGCGTTTTGGTGACTAACACTGGTAAGGAACAAAGCAGCTATACTGTAACTCTCAAGATAAATGAGGCGCTAGAAGAAACGAAGGAAGCGACGCTAGCTGGCGGCGCCAGTGAAACAGTAACTTTTACTACATTCCAGGATGAAGTTGATACTTACTCAGTGGATGTCAATGGTCTTCCTGGTTCTTTTGTAGTTAAAGAAGCACTTACACCTGCACTGCCAGTAGAGCCTGAGCCTGAGCCAGCACCACCACCATCCACGTTTTTATCAAGAATTAACTGGCTTATCTACGGACCAGCTATCGCTGTAGTGATATTCTTAGCTATTGTGCTAATAGTTAGACGGAGGAGACAAATCCCCTTCGATTGGTGATACTTAATCAAGCTCTCTCGTATCAGTCTGTAAGAGATAGATTATGCTTGAGTAATTAATCGTTTCTTTTCCCTTTAAAAACGCGGATTTCCTCAGCAGACTCGATTCTTGGACTTTACCAGCTTCTCCCTCAATGCTTTCAGATTGACCACATCTTCCTTATTGTATTCCAGCAGCATAGTCAATGCCTTTCTGTCATGGTTGATCTGGTATCTCCACCACAATACTACTGCCTCTGCTCCACCAATACCTTTTAGCCGCCGAGGGATGCCCAATTTCCGTTCCACTGCTTTGAAACCACCGTATAAATCATTCTTCCAGCAGTCATACATCAGGTCGTGATGATGAAACTGTCTTTCCAGGTTTGCCCCCAGACGGGAATTGATAAAGGGAAGATCAAAACGGCTACCGTTATAAGTATATATTATATCTACGCCGCGCAGGGTCCTGAGCAGATTAACTTTGGTCGCATCTCCACCAACGAGTTGAACCAATTTGCTTTGGCCGCCATTGACTAAACAGATTCCGATAACGGTTATTTCGTCGTAAAACGAGCACAACCCTGTAGTCTCAATATCAAGATAAGCATCAGACGACAAGTACAAATTATATCGTTCCTTCCAAACATTCTTGATTTGAAATATGATAGCACATATTGAGGAAAATAGTGCGCTCCTGCTGCTCGCATTATCACTTCACTGTCAGTGGTTGAGATACTCACCGTATTCTACTAGATGTGCTAATACTTTCGCTGCTCTCTCTGGCGTCGGATACATCAATATACCACTCTCCTCGAGTTTTTTGTAGATGTGTGACTTTTTTACCCCCTCGCTGGCATGACGACAGACAATGAATGGCTTGTGGTACCTGTGCATATAGTCAAGCACCTTGTCTAAAGCATTCAGCTCCTCGTTCTCCTGGGCATCGAAGGTTTCCTCCATTTTCTGTCTCATCGAGGGTGGGATATTGTCAGTCATTTCACGCATTGCAGCAGGATGGGCAACACAGTTAATAGCCATCACGGCATCAAGATTTTCGTCCTCCATCAATGGCCAGAGACAAGGGTACGTGACAAAACCAGCGGCAACAGTATCAACAGGGTTAGCATGTGGCCAGCGCGGCGGCAAGACGTCATTCAATCTTTCGATAGTAACCGGAGATAAAGACGCTACATTCAGTCCTGCTCTTTCACAAGCATCCGTGCCAACACAACCAAACCCACCACCTGAAGTTAGAATCCCAACTCTTCTCCCTTTAGGTAGAGGCTGCTTGAGCAATGCAGCGGCTACATCGAAAAGCTCGTTAACTTCATCAACCCTTATGATCCCTGCTTGTTTAAAAGCAGCGTCGTAAATACCATCAGCACCAGCGATAGCTGCAGTATGCGATTTGGCTGCTCTAACCCCCGCCTTTGTTCTGCCTACCTTCATGACTATGATTGGCTTCCTCCTGGTGATTTCCTCGGCTAATTTAAAGAAACGCTTTCCTTCTCTCAATCCTTCGATATAAGCGGTAATCACCTTGGTTTGCTCATCCTGACCGAGATATTCCAGAAAATCCTCAAAGTGCAGATCAGCCTCGTTACCAGTGCTGACGAACTTAGTAAAACCAACCCCTGCTTCAACTCCACACTGAAGGATGTGCCAGGCAAAGCCACCACTCTGCGAGATAAGCCCGATCTCCCCCTTGGGGATGTTTATCCCTAGACGTAGCGTAGAGAAACTGATATCAGTATTGAAATTTCCCATGCAATTCGGACCGACAAGACGTATACCCCCACTTTTAGCTATAGCTACAATTTCCCTTTCAACCTTAGCTCCCTCCTCGCCAGTTTCCCCCAACCCCGCTGAGATGATAAGAGCTGCCTTCACTTTCTTTTGTACGCAGTCTCGCATTACCTCGGAAACGCTTTCAAATGGTACAGCTACGACTACAAAGTCTACCGACTCAGGAATATCCCTTACCGTAGGGAAAGACTTCGTACCACGCACTTCGGCGGCATTTTTATTTACCGGAAAGACTTTGCTTATCGAACTGGCAGTGGCAGCATTATTAAAAATGTCAAAACCCCATTTCCCAAACGTATTAGAGGCTCCCACCACAGCTACTGAGCCAGGATTAAATATAGCCTCAATTGATTTTATGTTCGCATCACTCATCTGAATCTCCTTCAATAAGATAGTAATTTAGGCAGTAAAAGCAAGTTCAGCGCCTTACGCTATCACCCTTTTGTTGGGAAGACCTGCTCTGCTAGCAGCTCTGTATCATTGACACATTCAAAATGAACCTCCTACAGTAAGCTACGAGGCATTCTCGCTATCTTTTGGTCTAACTATAGTGCCGAGGGCGGGAATCGAACCCACACTCCCTCGCGGGAAGCG
>JAXHSX010000044.1:0-4235 GCA_034190625.1 Chloroflexota bacterium | reverse complement strand
CCCTGTTGCTGTGCCGCTAAAACAGCTTGCTCTAAACAAAGAGCCAGTTTATCTTTCAACAAAAGCTCACTCAATTCTTATGTTTTAACTCCACTCGGTGGTTTGCGACCATATCTTGTTCAGTCTTTCCTTCAAAAGGGAATTTTCACTTTTTCCCAAATCGGGGTCGGAATCAAATAAGGCTACCGCTTCGCGCCGGGCTAACTCTAAAAGATGTATGTTTGATAGCTTAGCCACTTTAAAGTTGGGTAATCCGCTCTGCTGTGTGCCAAAGAATTCCCCAGGACCTCGCAGTTCCAGGTCTTTCTCGGCCAAGGCAAATCCATTATGAATCACTTCCATTAAGTGGAGTCGCTCCCTTATTTCGGCGGCATAAGTTTCCGGTATTAGTATACAATATCCTTGATTCTTACCTCTACCCACTCTGCCTCTAAATTGATGAAGCTGTGATAGCCCAAAGCGTTCGGCGCCTTCCACTAACATCACAGTAGCTCTGGGTATATCAATACCGACTTCCACCACCGAAGTTGAGACGAGAATATCAAATTCCCTAGCGCGGAAGCGTCGCATCGCTTCCTCTTTTTCACTAGCTGGCATCTGACCATGGAGTAATCCTAATTTCAAATCGGGGAAGACTTCGTGAGATAATCTCTCATATTCAGTAGTGGCAGCCTTGGTTGCTAAGGATTCCGATTCTTCAATCAGAGGGCAAATTATGAAGGCCTGGTTATCTTTACCGATCTCACGACGGATAAAGCTGTAAGCTTTTTCCATGTAGTCTGGCTTAAGCCATTTCGTCTTGATAGTTTGTCGCCCAGGGGGCAATTCATCTATCACAGAGATGTCAAGGTCTCCATAAAATGTTAATGCCATGGTTCGGGGTATTGGTGTGGCTGTCATGACTAAAATATGGGGATTAAACCCTTTCTGTCGTAGTGCTGAGCGTTGCGATACACCAAAGCGATGTTGTTCATCTATGATTGCCAGACCCAGGTGATTGAATTCCACTCCTTTTTGTATTAGTGCATGAGTGCCAACAATAATATCAATTTCGCCTTGCTTGATTCTATGATGCAAATTTCGCTTTTCACTGTTGCTAAGACTTCCTACAAGTAAAGCAATAGTGAATGGTTTTGGGAGAAATCCTGAATAGCATTTGATATTTGGCGTTTTTTCCTCCTGATCAGCAAGTTTGGCCAAGTAGCTACCAATATTACGAAAATGCTGCTCGGCTAATACCTCGGTGGGAGCCATCAAAGCGCCTTGACAGCTATTGGCAGCAGCTATTAAAAGAGCTAGAGTAGCAACTACAGTCTTGCCACTGCCTACCTCACCCTGCAAAAGACGTGACATAGCTTTTGATTTTTGTAGGTCGTCTATAATCTCTTGAAGGACTTTTTGCTGAGCCTGAGTCAGGGTGAAAGGTAAATAAGATAAGAATCTGTCGATAATCTCCTGATGTATACGAAAAGCGTTTCCCGGCTGGCTCTCTTGCCAATCTCGCTTTCTGCTGAGAACGCCTAATTGGAGAATAAATAGTTCATCGAAGGCTAAACGTTCCCTGGCGTTCTCCGCTATTAGTTGGTTATCAGGATAATGGATTTGGGTGAGGGCATGGGGTAGGTCTATTAGTTGGCATCGGCTTTTTGTCTCTGGTGGAAGAAAATCACGCACTTGCCCGACGTAACCATTTACAACTTCTTTGATCCATTTCCTCATCTGTCGGGGGTATAAGCCGTAGGTAAGAGGATATATGGGAACGAGACGGGCAGTATGAATAGTTTCATCGCTGATTGCCACGTCTTCAGCTCGCAACTTTGACTTCGAGCCTGCTTTGTCTCTAATCAACTCCCATTCGGGAGATTCAAATACCTTTTCCCCTTTAAACTCCCTTACTGTACCACTAACAACTATGCGAGCATTAGCAGGAAAGTTCTTAGCTAGGTAGGGCTGGTTGAACCAAACAGCTCTAATGATTCCCGTTTCGTCAGCTAGAATTGCCTCTGTACTTCGCAGATTTCCAAATGTAGCTATTCTAGTCTGCCATATTGATGCTATGATGGTCTGTTCCTTTCCTTCCTCCAGCTGGGAAATGGTTTTTCTTTGACTATAATCAACATAGCGCCTGGGAAAGAAGTAAAGTAAATCCTCTATTGTCTTGACACCAAACTTGGCAAGCCGCGCAGCTGCTTTGACTGTAATACCACTGATAGCAGTTATAGGCGAATTCAATCCTCCGTTTCTATTTTGGATGAGTAAGTTGTCTTTTATTGTCGCTTTTTCAGGTTTTGAGTTACAAGCCTGGGGGCCGAAGTCGATTGACTCTTGACTCTTGAGTTCTCCCTGCGAAGAGTATGGCGTCTCGCCTTCCTGTTTCGCCTTGGCTAGCCTATTTAACCACTGTAGAATGCTTGCTATCCATATTTTGCGGTCGCTCATACTGTGGGAAGCGTAGTCATAGTTAGCCAGGTTAAGTTCATCGAAGTCGGCTAAAAGCTGTGGGATGAGGTCTTTTTTCTTTACTTCGTTTCGAGTCAGGATAAGGCTTTGTCTTATTTGGCTTGCCTGTCTTTGAAGGTACCTATCGAGTCCACCCAGTACTGTCTTGTCAGCGTAGCCCTCTTTACGCTCTAGTTCGATAATAGCTCGTAACGTATCGACATCGGTCATCTTATAGTTAGGGTTCTGCTTCAAGAACAGTAACAGCCAGAACATGAGGACCGACATGAGTTCCTACCACAGGGCTTACCTTAGAGCGGTAGAGGCGCTCGGGAGGGACTATATCCTTAAGACGCTCGGCTAATGCCTCCAGTTCATCGGGAGTAGTGGCATCCTCAATAGCTAGAGCTTCAACATGGCTGAAGCTTTTGGCAAAGTTTACCAGGAAGTCCATGGCTTGTGCCCGGTTGCGAGGTCTTGCCACAGGGAAAGTATTACCATCTTTTATTGACAAGACTGGATTTACTCTTAAAAGGCTGCCTAGAAAGGCTTGCGCCTTGCCAATGCGTCCACCTTTCCTTAGATATTCCAGTGTGTCGAAGGACACACGCACATGTGTCCTGGGAATTGCTTTCATCACCCAGTCAACAATCTCGTCCAAATTAGCACCTGATTGGGCCATTTGAGTTGCTGAGATGGTGAGGAGCATCTGTCCTCCTATTGCCGAGCGACAATCAATGACCTCGACGCGGCAATCCTTCGCTACCATTGTCTTAGCTTGGAGCGCTACACGGTAAGTTCCGCTATATAATTCTGAAAGCGTTATGGTCAGGATTTCTTTTGTTTCTTCGGCTAGTTTGGAGAAGAGCTGGGCGAAAAGATCAGGAGTGACAGTTGAAGTTGTGGGGATGGCCTTGCTTTGTTCTAGCTTGTGGTAGAATTCCTCGGTGGCCAAATCAACGTTGTCACGGTAAAACTTGTCACCGAATTGAACATATAAGGGCACAAGCGTAATTCCAAGTCTCTCGGCGAACTCGGGAGTAATATCTGAGCAACTGTCAGTTACAATCTTAACCATTATTCCAATGATATTATATACTCGTAATGAGGTTGTCCTCCTTCCATTATATCAATCTCGCTTTTGTACTCATAACGAATTTCATTAGCTATATTTTCTGCTTCGCTAGTCTTTACTCCGGCGCCGTAATAAACAGTGATTATCTCTGCTCTTTCAGCTCCTGACTTCTCTAGAGCATCGAGAATAACGCCCAGCATGTTATCGCCGCTGGCAATTAAGTCTTTGTCGTCTAAAACAGCAATAGGTTTTCCTTTCTTTATCTTCAAGCCATTAAGTTGTGTTCTGCGCACTGCTTTGGTGACTTCTATGGTTCTTACCATGCCCATCGCTTCCTTCATAATTCGGACATTTTCCTCCAACTTCACATCATAGTTATAAGCAAGAAATGCTGCTATACCCTGAGGCATAGTCACGGTGGGAACCACTTTCAAATTCTTCTTGGTCAAAGAAATAACTTGAGAGGCCGATAGAATAATATTCTTGTTATTGGGCAGCAGGATAACATTATCTGATGGTGTTGATTCCACGGCCTGGAATAGCTGACGAACACTGGGATTCATTGTTTGACCACCGGGAACGATAATTGCATTGCCTAAACTCTTGAATATGTTTGAAAAACCTTCTCCTGCGGCGATGGTTACTATGGCCATGTCGGTTACAGGCAACTTTTCTTTTTGCAGCTTAAGGAATTCAATGTACTGGTCATCCATATTATCGA
>JAXHSX010000043.1:0-14105 GCA_034190625.1 Chloroflexota bacterium | reverse complement strand
CCCAAGTTCTCATTCCAAATCGACACTGCTAAGATTGTGCCCAGGGTAGCTACCGCCGTCTCAAAGAAGTTGATCCCTAAGAGAACCGTAGCAAGAAATTTCTCTGGCTGTTCCAATATCCTGGCCACTCTTTTGGCAGAAGGATGGCCACTCTGGATCAAATGTTGCAGATGTAGCTTCTGCATGCCGATGAAAGCAGTCTCGGCACTGCAGAAAAAAGCTGCACAACCGAGACAGACGAAAAACAATATTACAAACAGACTGTTAATACTCTCACCTATTGAACAAGATGTATGAGCAGGTCATTGCCGACTTCAAGTAAGATGACTAGAAGCTTGCGTAGCTTAGAAGAGGAAAGGTCATCAGTGTCACCCATACCTCACCACCTCTAAAATCTCATATTAACGAGATTAGTCATGCTAATACAGTTAAATTTGTTAGCTAAATCTATTCCTATGTACGCTATGATAGCATTGAGCAACAAGTCTGTCAAAATAATCCCAAATTAATGCTCAACCTGGCAGGGAAAGAGAGACTACTTCATTTTCACTAGCACCGCCGCTGCATGTTATAATCCGTCTGTCTCGTAGTTAGCGCTGGAGCGCACTATGATGCTTTGGAGAAGTTAAATGAGAAAGGTATATCTTGACCATGCTGCCACCACTCCGACACATCCTGAGGTGGTAAAGGCGATGCTACCCTATTTTACCGAGGCTTTCGGCAACCCTTCGAGCATCCATTCTTATGGACAGGAAGTGAGAGGAGTCATAGAAGAGGTAAGGACTAAAATAGCAAAGCTCATCGGTGCCCGGAGCGAAGAGGTTGTCTTTACCAGTGGAGGGACAGAGGCGAACAACTTTGCCTTGAAAGGGGTTGCCTATGCCAGTGAGTCCAAAGGTAACCACATCATTACCACGGCTATTGAACATCATGCGATAATAGATGTGTGCAAGTTTTTAGAGAGAATAGGATTCAGGGTAACTTACCTGCCTGTAGACAGATATGGCTTGGTTGATCCCCAGGGAGTCAAGAAGGCTCTTACTAATCAGACTATTCTTATTTCGGTCATGCATGCCAACAATGAAGTGGGTGTTATAGAGCCGATAAGCGAAATAGGCAAAATCACTAAAGAAGCAGGGATATATTTTCACACGGATGCTGTACAAACGATGGGGCACATTCCAGTGGATGTGGATGAGCTCGGAGTAGATATGCTTTCTATCTCAGCACATAAATTCTACGGTCCGAAGGGAGTTGGAGCACTGTATATCAAAAAAGGCACTAGTGTGACACCCTTGATGCACGGAGGAGGGCAGGAAAAGAAGCGCAGAGCAGGTACAGAGAATGTCCCTGCCATCGTGGGCCTGGGCAAGGCGATGGATATTGCCCAGCAGGAAATGGGCCAAGAAGCAGAACGGATAACCTGCCTTCGTGATAAGCTCATTAAGGGTCTTCTGGAGCGGATCGACCACATCTGCTTAAATGGTCATCCCACGAAGAGACTTCCCAATAATGTTAATGTGAGCATTGATTTTATTGAAGGGGAATCAATGCTTTTAAATTTGGATATGGAGGGTATTTGTGCCTCTACTGGCTCAGCTTGTAGCTCCTCCAGCCTTGAGCCATCACACGTCCTTCTGGCGCTGGGGTTGTCTCACGAACAAGCCCATAGTTCGCTTAGATTTACTATTGGGCAAGGAAATACTGAAGAAGACGTAGCGCAAGTTATTGAGGTGTTGCCTCGAATCGTTGCCAGGTTGAGAGCTATGTCACCGCTTTCGGAAAACTCGTAGATAGGAGAGAATAAATGTCTGATGTTTGGTCACTATACAATGAGAAAGTCATGGAGCATTTCAAGAATCCCCGGAATGTGGGAGAAATGGAGAACCCTGATGGCATCGGACATGTGGGGAACCCTGTGTGCGGAGATATCATGGAGCTCTACATTAAGGTAAATGATGGTATCATCGTTGGTGCCAGATTCAAGACCTTCGGCTGCGTAGCTGCCATTGCCACCAGTTCCATGGTTACTGAGATGGTGAAGGGGAAAAGTGTAGAGGAGGCGCTAAAACTCTCCAATCAAACGGTAGCTGAAGCTCTAGATGGCTTGCCGCCAGCTAAGATGCACTGCTCGGTCTTGGCAGAAGAAGCCCTTAGATCGGCAATCGAAGACTACCTAAGCAAGTCTAAGAAGAATGACGGTGGCAATAAGGGTGGGGCAACTCCCTGAAATCAGTGAAAAGGGCGGAGAAAAAAAATTGCAGGTAAAGTGACAGTATTAGGGGTAGCCTGGCTCTTTGCCCAGAATAGCCATAGAGCTTACTTGAGGAGGCCCCCCAAAGGTGTGAGATAAACCGAGCCTGACATCTTTCAGCTGTCGCTCGGGGGATTGCGCTTTGCCCTGCAGTTGCTTGTAAACCTCATAGGTCATTCTCAAGCCGCTGGCGCCCACAGGATGTCCAAAACACTTGAGTCCTCCGTCAGTATTTACAGGCAGTCCCCCTGTGAGATCAAAGAAGCCGGAGTCAATATCTTCTTTAGCTTTGCCTTCGGGGCTGAACCCGAAGTTCTCATAAATAATCAATTCTGTACTGGTAAAGCAGTCGTGAACTTCAGCGATATCTATTTGCTCCCTGGGGTTAGTTACTCCTGCCTGCTCATAAGCCTGGCGGGAGGAATTGACAAGCTCTTCAAAATGTAGCCAGTCAAATCCGGGGCGATTCTGGGGAAGTAAGGCTGAAAATGATGTACCAACGCCCTTTATGTAGATGGGGTCATCCTTGTATTTCCTCGCCTGCGAAGCAGGAACTATAATGGCTGCAGCGCTGCCATCGCTGTTACCGCAACAATCAAAAAGCCCCAGTGGCCAGGCGATAATAGGTGCATTCATTACTTGCTCAAGAGTTATCTTGTTGCGAAAGTGAGCTTTAGGACACATGCTGCCATTATAATGATTTTTAACTGCGATTTTACCAATAGCTCTTTTGCCTTCCTCGGGACTTAATCCATAGGTATAAAAATACTTGGTGGCAACCATGCCAAATGAGCCTGGTGCGGTACGCCGAGCTTCCAGTACTGGACTCATGCCTCGGCCAGTTCCCAATCCTGGAAATCCGGTATCCTTGAGTTTCTCGGCTCCCGAAACAAGAACCAAGTCATACATGCCACAAGCTACGGCAAAACAGGCATTTCTTAACGCGTCGTGACCAGTAGTACACCAATTCTCTACTCGAGTCATGGGAATTCCATGTAGCTTCAGTGGCTGAGCTAAATGGGTACAGCCATCGCCGACCAGGGGTTGGGTCACCGTACCATACCAGCAAGCCTGAATGGCTTCAGGTTCAATGCCTGCATCCTCATAAGCTTCGTAAGCAGCCTCTATCACCAGGTCATCAATGCCAGCATCCCATCGTTCCCCAAATTTACTACAACCCATGCCGATTATGGCAACTTTATCCTTTATGCTCTCCATTTCTTCATCTCCTTTAGTATGAAAATAAAAAACGCCTTTTTAATCTGAGATTCTTCACTCCGCTTCGCTCCATTCAGAATGACACTAATACTCATTTTCTTGATTGGTTGTGGCCCCTAGGTCATGAATGTTTTATCTAGTAGGTCGGCATTTCCAGAAGTAATTGTACATGCCTGCACCTTCATACATTCTCCTGAAAGTCATTTCTACTGGCATACCTATGCTAACTTCATTGGGATCGCAATCCGCCATAACAATATAACTTCTGGTATTTGCAACCTCGAACTCCACGGTGAGTTGTGGTACTGTCGGGTCGTCGCTTCTGCCGGCTAAACTGTCTAGGGTATAAGTAAACACCTTAGCTTTCTTATCCGAAAGCCTTACCTCTTCATAATTATCCTTACTCCGGCAGCTATAGCATACCCTCTCTATGGGGAAGTGGACGGTACCGCAGTTTTTACACTTGCTACCATGCATACGGATAGCCCAATTCCGCTCCCTCCAACTGGTAGTTGCGGCGGGGAAAAGCCTGAAAGGCTCTCCAGGCTGCGGCTCCAGTAATCCTCTGTAGCTAAGATATCTGGCATAACTAGGAAGCGACTTCTTAGAATTCAGAAATCCTTTCACCCCTCTCCTGTTACCCTCGATCTTTTCTATCTCATCGGTTACTTGAAGGAGAAAGGCATCAGCACCACTTCCGTAGCTGGCTACGAGTAACTTATCTCCCGGCTTAGCTTCTTCCAGGGCAGCAACCAACATAAGCAGAACATGAGCACAGCCTGAAATTCCGACATTACTGACCAGCAGATCTTGAAGTTGGGTCTTAGCGTCAAATCCCAAGCTGCGAGCCAGCCCTTGCTGGCTTCTTGCCGTAGGAGCATAACATATAACTTTACTGATATCCTTCGCTGAGAGACCCTGCTTGTTCATCAAACCAGAAATTGCCTTCCGCATATTCTCTGTGTAGCCATGTTCTATAATGAAGCGGTCTTCCCAAGATTGAACATAGGTGTCTTTATCCAGCCGCCATACATCATACATCTCATTGGAGATGGAATAGCTACTTTCTATAGTCACAGCGAGTTTGGCATCATTGCTGATCAGCACGGCTGCTGCAGCATCGCCAAAGCTCTGCTCGTAATTTGAACGAGGATAACCTGTACGACAATCAGCAGCAGTCACCAACACATTCTTAGCTGAGCCACTGTTTACAGCATCCAACGCTGCTCTAATTGCTGCAGTACCAGCCCTCAAGCTGTTGCCGAAATCGGCGGTTACGATCTCAGGCTTAAGGTCTACGGCGGCGGCTACTAAAGTGGCACATTCCTTTTCTTTGTAAGGTGGAGTGGTAGAAGCGAAATATAAGCCGTCAACATTTCCACGCTCAAAACCGCCGAGGCAATCGATAGCAGATTCAACGGCCATTGTTACAGTATCCTCATCATTATTGGCTACGCTTCGCTCTCCGCCGATAGAGCCGCTTCCCCAGGCTTCTGCAATGGCATCCCGATTGAGCCTCCATAGGGGTATATAAGCACCATACGAAATAATACCTGCCATAAACGTACTCCTTTATTTATATTCGTAAAAACCTCGACCCGTCTTTCTTCCATAGTCTCCTGCCCTGACCTTGGTAATATGACACCAAGCAGGTTTGAAAACGTCCCGCCTCAGTTCCCGATACATTGTTTCGTTTCCGACTATGGCTACCTCCAACCCAACCAGGTCACCGAGTTCAAACGGTCCCATACGAAAATTGTATGCTACTTTAAGTGCCTTATCAATATCCTCGAACGAGGCTACACCCTCATCGTATAACTTGTAGCTCTCGTTACGCCAGGGTTGTAGAAGTCTATTGGCGATAAAGCCGGGAGAATCTTTACACACTCCAGGCTCCTTGCCAAGTTTGCGGCATAGGTCGACAATCATTTCCAGCGTCTCTTGGGAAGTTTTTTCACCTTCGATTACTTCTATACCTCGCATAATCGGGGGAGGATTAAACCAGTGCATTCCCAGAAACTTATCGGGTCTTTTCGTTGCTGCTGCCATCTCAGTAATGGATTGGTAAGAGGTATTAGAAGCAAAGATGGTATGTGCCGGGCATATTGTGTCGAGTTCTTTGAAAGTATCCTTCTTGATCTGGATGTTCTCTATTATAGCTTCGATAATAAGGTCGGCATCTTGAGCTGCCTCCTTTAAGTCGGTGTTACCCTTTATTCGGGACAAAGTAGCTTCAGCTTCCTCCCTGGTTATTTTCTTGCGCTCCACGCTTCCCTCAAGGAACTTGCGAATTCTGTCGAGACCTCCCTGGAGAAATTTATCCTCAATATCATGCATCTTGACATCGTATCCTGCCTGGGCGCATACCTGGGCAATACCATGTCCCATGGCACCAGCCCCAAGAACGCATATCTTTTTAATCTCCATCGCTCCTCCTTGTACTCTCTATTTTCCCTTAAATTCGGGTGTTCGTTTTCCCAAAAAAGCACCAGCGCCTTCTTTCTGGTCTTCAGTAGAGAAGCAAAAGGCGAAGTTACTCCTTTCATAGCTTAGCGCAGCAGCCAGGTCGGTATACATTCCCCTGTTCATGGTCTTCTTGGCTATACTCATGATTAGCGGGCTTTTACTGGCTATAGTTTCAGCTAACTGGTTTACCGTTTCCTCCAGTTTATCCATGGGCACTACTTTGTCCACCAGGCCAATTCTATCTGCCTCAGCAGCCTCTATTATTCTGCCAGTATATACCAGTTCCTTAGCCCTGCCCCAACCCACCAATCTGGGCAGCCTTTGTGTTCCACCAGCTCCAGGAATAATCCCCACGTTGATCTCTGGTTGCCCAAGTCTGGCATTTTCCGAAGCGATCCTTATATCACAAGCCATAGCCAATTCACATCCCCCACCAAGGCAATATCCGTTAATCATAGCGATAATAGGGATGGTGCAATTTTCTATATCATTGAAGAGCTGCTGCCCTGTGGTGCTGGCACGCTCTTCCATGATTACTGGGGTTGCATCTTTGAGTTCTGTGATGTCAGCACCAGCGACAAAAGCTTTATCTCCTGCTCCGGTAATAATAGCTACTCTGATATCCTTGTCTTTTTTAATATCTTCTATGGCTTCTCTAATTTCCCACCTTGTGGCTTGATTTAAGGCATTTCTAACCTCAGGTCTGTTAATAGTGATTTTAACTATTCCCTTTTCCTTGGAGTAAAGAATGTTTTTAAATTCCATAGCTATCTCCTTTACTTATAAGAGTAGAAACCTTTCCCCGTTTCTTTACCCAATTGCCCTGCCGATACCATCTGTCTGAGCAAGCGACAAGGCAAATATTGGTCTCCTAGCTGCTGGGACAGTATTTCTAAAGTAGCTACTACTTTATCTATTCCGATTGTGTCAGCAAATTCAAAGGGTCCCATTGGCCAGTTAAGACACAACTTAGTTATTTTATCGATATCTTCGATAGAGGCGACCTTAGACGTTTTCATTATAGCGGCTTCATTTATCACCGTAGCGAGTACTCTATCCAGTATAAGTCCCGGAGAGTCTTCAACTTCCACGGCAGTAGCGCCGACTTTTTCTGCCATGGCTTTACACAATTGAACGGTTTCTTCTGAGCTTTGCCACCCCCTGGTTATTTGGACCAGACACTTATCCTGAAAAGGGTTGAAAATGAAATTCAAACCGGCAAACTTTTGTGCTCTTCTGGTAGCGGAAGCCAGTTCGGTAATACCTGAAGATGCTGTGGTAGCCAAAATAGTCTTGGGTGGAGCTTCTTTGTCACATTCATGTAGAACTTTCTTTTTCCCCTTCGTATCTTTGGAGAGGTCTTCAAGTACCAGGTCAGCGTCCACCAATTCTTTGGTATAATCCCGTTTCACATCCGGCAGGACAACTTTCAAACCAGCTCGGGAAAACAAGTTTTGTATGTTATCAGCCTCCTCCTTATCACTCAGGATAATAATCTTGCTAACACTCTCCATTTCTACCTCCTGAACAAAGAACTACCTGTATTTTTACGCTTTTGTACGATTGTATCACTCGTTACTCTCTACCTCAACTTTGTGAAGTTGTTGCAATATCTTCCGTGCCTTGCAGGCAGCCTGGCTGCGGTGGCTAACCTGATTCTTTATCTGTAAGGGAAGCTCAGCCATGGTCTTTTCTATCTCAGGGAGATAGAAAATAGGATCATAGCCAAAGCCACTTTCTCCTTTAACCTCGAAGGCAATTATGCCATGGCACTCACCATGACATAATGATGATTGCTCTTCTGGGATAGCTATGGCGATAACACATTTAAAATGGGCGGTTCTTTTTTCCCAGGGAATGTTAGCGAGTTTGGCTAAAAGAAGTTCTATCTTCTCGGTATCACTGGCAGCTTCGCCGGCAAAGCGAGCTGATTGAACACCGGGTTCGCCGTTCAGGGCATCCACTTCAAGGCCTGAGTCATCAGCGATAGTAACTAATTGGCTTAGTTCAGCATAAGTAACGGCTTTTATTTGGGCATTTTCCTCATAACTGTTCCCAGCCTCAATGATCGTCTGAGCTATTCCCAGTTCTGTTGGGGTCACTATAGCATAGCCCAAATTTCCCAAGAGGGAGTGGTATTCCCTTATCTTGCCGGGGTTGGTGGTGGCGAGGAGCAGTTTAGACATTTTCGCTACAAGCGTTCAAGTTGCTAGCATTGAGGGTGTTTAATTTTGATTTTCCGTTCAATTTCGGCATTATCCGGGGTCTTGATCCCCACATTTCGATAGTCCTGAGTACTATGTCCTTAATTCTAGGTCTTGACGTAGGACCTCCTTATGTCCCCACATTTCCAAACACCCTATTATTCTTAGCGTAACAAAAAACCCAATGTCCCTCTAGCCTCTTTGCATAGGATGACATAATATCACCAGACGTTTACTATTAGGTCACTGCTTAAATATCTTTAAACCTTGAAGCCAGTTTTTTCGCTACTTCTGGCATGGTAGTGTATTCCATCTCATCCAGTGGCAGACGGTGTGGCTCGAATGGTCCCATACGGCGCAGGAAATCGCCGATTTGATTTGCCTGCTGACGAGCTAAATCAAAAGCGACGTCATCAAAGAGATCATTGGGACCAACAAGCTTGCCATTGGCTAATTGAAATCCGGCAGCCATCGCTCTTGGTGGGCCATCGAAACGAGTAGGTTTAGCTCCAGGGAAGGAGACAGGCATTAAGGGTCCGTGGTGGGACCCTCTCATCCAACCTTTGACTATGTTGGGTGAAGCAAAAGGTTCGAGTATCTCCCCCACGGCAGGAAATTTGCCCTGAGCCCTGACGATACATACAGGGTCGTCTTTGCCGACGTATCTTCCGGCAATGAGAGCCAGGTGCTGGGTGGAGGAAGAAGCGGCGATTTCTCCACTTTCTTTGTGGTACACCGCTTTAACAGCGTAACGATTTGGTGAACCCATAAAAATGAGCATATCGTATATTTCTTCAGGGGTGTTGAACATAATTTTCTTTTTTTCCATGACATCATGGACTTCAAATGTAAAGCCAGAATGCATATTTGAGGCAATTACCAGTCCAATAGTATTAAAAGGGTCGGCAAATATTTTGTATAGTGGTAAATTCCAGGCGCCTGAAGCGGTCTTATCCGCCATGAATATAATGATTGGTTCAGACCCACGTTCGGTGAAGTGCATCTCGGCCACCCCTGGCCCCATTCCCCGAACATTACCGGAGAAAGCATCGGCAAGAAGGTCCTGTCCTGCACCGTGTAGTTTCAAGCTCTTAGCTACGTTGGTGCAATCTACGAAGGTATCCCATGATAATTTATGGATTTGTTCATTATCCGTACCTTTTTGATGCGTCATGATTAATTGCAGGTCATCGCCACAGGCAAGAATACGGTAATCAATAAGCAATCCCTTTTCCTTGGCAGGCTTAAGACATTCTTCGGCCTTCTGCAACGTATCCGGATGACAAGAAGAATGCCCCACATAGCCACCGATGTCTGCTTTTATAACGCTTAAAGTTAGTTCCATTGCTAGCCTCCTTACTTAATAGTATTCACACAGCTTGCTGCTGTAAACGCAGAGAAGAGCGTCCAATACTTTTGGACACTTCGTTTCGCTCAGGGTGGCATATTTTAGCAGAGCAAAGCTACAAGAGTCAATGTGCAATCAGAGTTTAGTCCCTCGTTGCTGTTCCCTAAGGCATCTATCATCCCCTTGCGGTGGAGGAACTCGGTATATGCTGCTACAGCAGCATCGCAGAGATTGTGATCTAACATGGCAAAATACGGCTTAAGAGCGGGCAAGATTCCTTCTAAAAACCATAGTTAATTATTGCCCAGCCTTCTTAGTATTTCTCTAGCTGCCAGCACACCTGAGGCTGAAGCCTGTACTAAGCCTCGGCTTATTCCAGCGCCATCTCCACAAGCAAACATATTGCTTAACTCGGTTTCTAGATGAGGGGTCAATTTTAGCTGGCTGGAATAGAATTTAACCTCTATGCCATAAAGCAGAGTGTGAGGTGAAGCGATTCCGGGAACTAATTTATCCATGGCCTCGATCATTTCCACTATGTCCTTCAGGTAGCGATAGGGAAGGGCGAAACTGAGGTCGCCCGGAGTTGCTGCCTTTAAGCTTGGCTCAATAAGGCTGTGTTGGATGCGAGATGGAGTGGAACGGCGACCGTCCATTAAATCCCCCAGCCGTTGTACTAACACACCACCACTGAGGATGTTGGCTAATCGTGCCAGATACTTACCATAGGCAATGGATTCGTGAAACGGTTCGGTAAATGTTGTGCCAACTAAAATGGCAAAATTCGTGTTTTTCGTTTTTAATTTGGCGTATCCCACCCCATTAACTGTAACAACAGGGTCGAAACCTCCAGTAGATTCCATAATCACTTCACCCCCAGGACACATACAGAATGTTCTAACACGGTCATCAAAACTTTTGGAATAAAACTCAAGTTTTGCCTCATATAGCGCCGAAGTTAGTTTCTCCATAATAACAGTTGGCACTTCTACCCTTACGCCTATATCAATAGGATTAGAGTTAAGGCTTAGTCTCAGCTTTTTGATCTCATTGACTAGCCATTCCGATCCTTCCCTGCCTGGAGCTAATATAAGATAGTGGCAGCTCAACTTTTCACCATCGCTGGTTTCAACGCCCTGAACTTTATCCGCATCAACTATAATATTCGTTGCCGTTGTTCCCATCCTTATCTCTATCTTGGATGAAAGGAAATTCTGCATTGTCTTTAGCACATGATAGCAGTTCTCTGTTCCCATATGCCGTAATCTAACAGGGATTAGTTTAAGTCCGGCTGAAGTTGCTTGACGTTCTAGCTCAGCTACCTCTTCTCCCGTTCCGTAAACTTTATGTGGAGCACCAAATTTAACATAAATTGAGTCAACATAATTAACAAGATCTTCAGCTTGAGCAAACCCGATCAAATTTGGTAATCGGCCGCCTACCTCCGTAGATAAAGTTAATTTGCCATCACTGAAAGCTCCGGCACCCCCGAAGCCGCTTACTAAATGACAGGGAGAACAAAGTAAGCAATGGTCACCTCCTTTTTGGATGGGACAAAGTCGAGCGGCGATTTCCCTTCCTTTATCTAATATCAATACATTGAGGTTAGCACTGCACAGTTCTAAACCGGCGAAAATGCCTGCCGGACCAGCCCCGGCTATTATGACGTCATAGTCATTGGTCATTAAAACTCTTTAAATTCAGGTAGTTACCGAGGCTGACCAGCTAGCCAGGAGCTTCTCTGATCTGAGAACCTCATCGGCTGCCGAGTAGGGGTCGATCTCTCCACGCTGTACCCTTTCAATATAGTTGGTCAACTCGATATCTTGCTCCATTGCCCTGGCTATCCTTCTGGCAGCCTTTTGCCTTATCGCCTCGAGAAATTCATCTTTACGCTGCTCTTGACGCCGCTGGGAAAGACGCCCTGTTTCTTCGAGAGTCCGACGGTGTCTTTGAATTTGTTGGTAAAGCTCCTCAATGCCCACGCCATTAACTCCCTCTGTCGCCAGCACCGGAATGTCCCACCATTTTGAGCCATTATGAAGATGAAGCATGGTTTGTATATCGCGGATGATGTTATCTGCTCCGGGATGGTCGGCCTTATTGACCACAAATATATCGGCGATCTCAAACAAACCTGCTTTCATAGTCTGGATGCTGTCCCCGGCTTCGGGACATAAGACGACAACCACAGTATCTGAATTCTTCATGATATCTATCTCACTTTGTCCCACTCCCACCGTCTCAATCAGGACAATATCCTTGCCAAAGGCATCAAGTACCTTGATGACGGAGGCAGTGGTTTGTGGTAACCCACCCAGGCTGCCACGAGTCGCCATACTGCGTATGAAAACTCCTTCGTCAAGGTAGTGCTGTTGCATCCTTATTCTATCGCCCAGGACTGCCCCTCCTGTAAACGGGCTAGAAGGATCCGCGGCGATTATCCCTATTTTTATGTCTTGCTTCCTCATCAGTGCTGTCAACTTGTCTACAAGGGTGCTCTTGCCTGCTCCCGGTGGGCCGGTTATTCCTATACAATGTGCCTCTCCCGTACGAGGAGTAATGGCCTTCATTATTTTGGGCATCTCTTTGCTCTCATTTTCTACCAAGCTAATTACCCGTGACAAAGATACTATTTCACCTGTAAACATTTTATTCACTAATTCCATGTCTTGGAAGCCCTCCTGGTTTATTTAGGACATTTTATGACCTTATCGACCAAGTGTCAAACAAACTGCTGTATATCATGTATGTCATGTATTGGCAGAGTTGCCGTGTTTTAGTAAAATACTCGGTGAGTTTTCTAAAAAAATAAAAGGAGGTAAATACTATGGCGGAAGAAGGCGCAAAGAAGAATTGGGGAAAAGTCTCAGATTTTGATTTCAAAGACATTCTCTATGAAAAGAGACTGGGGGTTGCGAGGATAACCATAAACAGGCCGGAGGCCTATAATGCCTTCACCACTGATACCCAGGAGGAACTAGTAAAAGCTTTTGAAAATGCTGAGCGGGATGATACGGTAGGAGTAGTGATCCTTACCGCAGCTGGTACCAAGGCATTTTGTACTGGTGGCGATGCAAAGGAGGCAAAGGCTGGTTATCGCAAAGGGATGCTACATCTGGATCACCGGGTCAAGATGCTTATACGCGAAATGCCAAAGCCGGTAATTGCAGCCGTAAATGGCTTTGCCATAGGTGGTGGGCAGGTATTGCAGCAACTTTGTGACCTCAGTATAGCTTCAGAAACTGCTGTCTTTGGTCAGGCAGGTCCAATGGTGGGGAGTTTTGATAATGGAATGGGTGCTCTCGATTTAATGTGGGTTGTGGGAGAGAAGAAAGCACGAGAAATATGGTATCTTTGCCACAGGTATAGT
This sequence comes from Chloroflexota bacterium, assembly GCA_034190625.1. Classification (GTDB taxonomy): domain Bacteria; phylum Chloroflexota; class Dehalococcoidia; order GIF9; family AB-539-J10; genus CG2-30-46-9. The sequence goes on along the minus strand of JAXHSX010000043.1, from coordinate 1,242 downwards.
GCCAAAGAGGCTTTGGAAATGGGATTAGTGAACAAGGTAGTGCCCCCAGACAAATTGGAAGAGGAAGTAGATAAATGGTGTGATGAGATTTTAGACAAGAGCCCCGGTGCCATGGCTGCACTTAAAGCAAGTTTTAATGCTGCTACTGCCTATATCCAAGGGTTGGAAATTCTAGCCTACAAGCACTTGTGGGGATATTATGCCACAGAGGAGGCTGAACACTGGAAGAAGTCATTCTGGGAGAAGCAGAAGCCAGATTGGCAGAAATTTAGAAGGAAAGAGTTATTCCCTGGGGTTTACGAGGAATAAAAAGAGTTGTAAGTTTGATCCCAGCTTCATTTTACTATCTCTAGTGAGTTGATCTGCCTAATGATAGAGATCAGGTGGCACTGCTGGGGGTGTAAGTGCTGCCATGAAGAAAGTAGCCGCCAGGCTGGATCTACGTAGACCAGCCCTATGAGCGGTAGTTTGGGATCTATGCTAGTCGAAACACCGAGCTGCATTTATAAATGAATGTAAATGCAGCTCGGTGTCATTCACCCTCTCCATAGAGTATTCCGCAGCATTTCATAAAGTAATAGTCAAATTCCTGTTCAACTCTCGCGCCATCGGGGACGAATCTCCTTTTATAAAAGTCGATGGCTGTACCATTGAGCGTACATAACCTGTTTGCAGTGTATAATATATTGCAGAAAACTTCATGTCATGGAAGAACAATACAGCCTGGAATTGAGGCCCATAGGGGTAATCCATTCCCCCTACAAAAGTAGAGGTGAGACACCACGCCAGGGTTGTGAGCACAAGGCAATCTGTCGGGTGGAACTATTCCCAGAGTTCGAGGAAGGTTTGAAAGACATAGAAGGATTTTCCCACATAATCTTAATATACTGGTTCCACAAATCTAAAGGATATTCGCTGACAGTCAAAACACCATGGCATACAATACCACATGGGCTTTTCACTACAAGGTCGCCAAATAGACCCTGCCCGTTGGGGTTATGCGTAGTGGAGCTGGTAGCCAGAGAAGGTAATGTTCTTAAAGTAAGAGGATTGGATGCTTTAGACGATACACCTCTTTTAGATATCAAGCCTTATGTTCCATCTATAGATATGAAAGCCGACGCTGATACTGGTTGGCTTAAGAATAAACTAATGGTGGAGGGAACCTGATAACAACGCATATCCTCCTGTTGCTGGCTACAGGAGCTGGTGCCGGCTTTGCCAGCGGGCTGCTTGGCATTG
>JAXHSX010000042.1:0-8524 GCA_034190625.1 Chloroflexota bacterium | reverse complement strand
GTGGATGCAGCGATGGTGATCGGAGGCTTGGGAGTAGAGACATATTTTGGCTTCTTTATGACGTCTCCCTCGGAGAAATTGGCACAATTAGCCGATTTACTCGCAGAGGAGGAGAGAAAAATACCTGACCTGATTAATGAACTGACAGAAAAATTGCAAAAACCTGTTATGGCGGTGAAATTAATCCCAGAAGCCATTTCCGAACCGGAGATCTACGAGTCACTACGAAAGAAAGGAATCCCTGTCTACCCCAATCCGCAACGTGCAGCGATAGCCCTATCTTACCTAGTCCAGCGTTACGAATATCTTGAATCCCTGGGGCAAGGAGACCAAATATATGAAAAAGTAGCTGTAGCAATTGGTCATCCATGAAGTCCTAAACGCCTGAAGAAGGAGAAAGAGCGCCATGAGTATGGATGAAAGAGTAAGGAATTTACGTGAGGACTGGGAAAGGGAGTTAAGGGATGACTATGAAAAGAAGTTAAGATTCACTTTACCACAATACAAGAATGAATCCGGCATTGAATTAAAATATGCTTTCGATCGCTTAGATGTCGCGGATATACCTCCGGAGATGCCCGGACAATACCCTTACACCAGGGGTATTCGCGCACTGGGCTACCAGTATATGCCCTGGATGATACAAATGCTCCATGGCTATGGCACAAGTGAGGAAACACGTGGCAGAACAAATTTCCTTCTTAAAGAAGGGATGAGAGGATATAGGGAAGAACAACCTGTAATCCTGATAGAGGTCGATCCTGTTACTACGGTCGGCATGGATCCTGATGACCCGAAGGCTTTTGGTGCTGTAGGTTTGGGTGGCCCTTCAATTAGCACTCTGGAAGACCTCGATAATTTACTCAATGGATACGATTTAAAAAAGACACGTTTTGCCCCAAACACCCGATTTGCTTGCTTACCCATGTTGGCACTATACATAGTATATGCCGAGCAAAGGGGCTACAAACCAGGCGAGTTAAATGGTCAGAGCCAGAACGATCCCTTGACACGATGGATAACCACAGATATAGGAGGCCCCACCCCATCAACCCAATTCAAGATGCGTATGGAGCTCATTAAGTATTGCAGTCAAAATATGCCCAGGTGGAATCATACAAACCTATGTGGCTATTTGTACGGTGAGACATGCGCTAGTCCAGCACAGGAGCTGGGTATAGTAATGGCTGAAGCCATTGAGACAATAGAGGCTGGAATCAAAGCAGGACTCGATCCAGATAGTTTTGTCTCCAGGTTTAGCTCCCAAGTCCATATAACTATGAACTTCTTTGAAGAAATTGCCAAGCTCCGTGCCTGGCGCAAGATCTGGGCAAAAACAATGAAGGAAAGGTTCCACTGCCAGGACTCACGATCGCTCCAATACCGTATGCATGTGCATACCGGAGGTTCAAGCCTGACTATGGAACAACCGCTAAATAATATAGTCAGGTCGACACTTCAGATTCTAGCTTCGGTATTGAGTGGAGTCCAGTCTCTTCATACCTGTTCCTATGACGAAGCTATCGGATTACCTTCCGAAGATGCGGTACGTACTGCTATCCGTGCTAATCAAGTAATATTACATGAGACAGACATCCCTTACGTTTCCGATCCTTTGGGAGGTTCATACTATATTGAATGGCTTACTAACAAGATAGAGAATGAGGCCGTAAAAGTGATAAGCGAGATAGAGAACCGAGGTGGGTTCCATAAATGTGTTGAAGACAGTTGGCTACGTCGTTTATTAGAAGAGCAGATGCTGAAATGGCGACAACAAGTGGACAGCGAAGAACGAACCATAGTAGGTCTGAACAAGTTCAAGAGCGAAGAAAAAATGGAGGTGCCACCTTTTGTCATCAAGGCACAAGAAGCAGCGGAAACGGCGATAAAGCGAGTAAAAAAGTGGAAGGCAAACAGAGATAATACTATAGTGAAAAAGGCTCTTGATGATGTTAAAGATACCATGCAGAAATATGATTCCGTCGAAAAGACAGGAGTATTAATGCCAGTCTTGCTAGAGGCTGCAAGGGCAAAGTGCACTCTGGGAGAAATGATGGGAGCAATATATGAGGTTACAGGCGGGCGAGTTTACGCTAGTGAATATGGAAGGAGGTAAAATCCATTGAAAAGAAGTAGACCTAAGATTCTTCTGGCTCGTTTTAATCTGGATGGGCACGATAGAGGAATTATATCTATTATAAATGCCATGAGAAACGCTGGGATGGAAATAGTTTACATTCACTTTAGCAATCCCAAGGAGATCGTAAAATCAGCTATTGAAGAAGATGTAGATTTGATCGGAATCACTAGCTCGCTGGGACAGCATCTTTTGTTTTCTTCCTTATTAATGGAAGAGCTTAGCAATACCAAAGTAAATATTCCTGTTATCATGGGCGGAGTGATATCTAGCATAGATATATCGAAGCTCAGCGATATGGGCGTAAAAAGAGTTTTTGGCCCAGGTTCAACTCCACAAGAAGCTGTATCCTTTATTTCCCAAATCACAGGACAGAATAAGTGAAAGTACCCGTCAACCTTAAAAGCAGGAGGCGACATGAGTTATTATGCTGAAGAAGTAGCGCAGTGGGCAGTTTCTTTAGAGCCACAAAACATACCGCAAGATATTATTGAGATAGCTAAGCATTGTCTCTTTGATTGGACAGGAATAAGTATTTACGGCTCGTCATCTCCCTGGAGTAAAGCAATAGCAAGTATAGTTAAGGACGAGAAAGGTAAAGATGAAGCCTCCATTCTGGTTGATGGAGCAAAGGTCCCGGCATCTCAAGCCGCTCTAGTTAATGGAGTGATGACATTGAGCTATGACCTAAGTGACACTTTTTTGGAAACTGCATTACATCCAAGCTGCGGAATCATCTCATCTGCCTTAGCTACAGCAGAAAGAGAGAAAAGTAGCGGTCTGGATTTACTCACAGCGATAATAGCCGGCTACGAATTGACTAGCAGGGTGGGGTTAAGCTTAAATAAGCCACCGAAGCGAATGACGTCAAGTAAAGGTCTTGAGGCCAACGCTCTAATCCCCTGTTTCGGTGCCACGATAGCTGCAGGCAAGCTTCTCAAATTAAATCAGGAGCAAATGTCCAACGCCATAGGACTTTGTAGCTGTTCTATGACTGCAGGGTTAGTAGAATACCTTATAGATGGAAACTGGACTTATCGCTGGAATGGGGGGAAAGCAGGGCACGATGGGTTAGTAAACGCGTTATTGGCCCAAAAGGGGTTTATCGGACCCCACGCTATCTTCGAAGGACAGTGGGATAGTAAGGGCAGATATGGAATAATCAACGCTTTTACTGACAGTGTAGATAGTGCAACAGAGATAATAAAAGATTTAAGCGAAAAGTGGTACTTAAAAGACATCGGCTTTAAATATTATGGCTGTTGTCATTACATTCACGGATTTATCGACGGAATTTTTAAATTAATGAAGGAGACCCAAATAAAGTCCGATGATATAGAAGAGATAACTTGCTTCCTACCCCATATGACTTTGTTCCTAGCTGTGCCCCGGAGAATAAAGGTCAAACCAAGTAACTTGACAGTGGCTCAATGGAGTCTACCTTTTTGTCTAGCGACAGCTATATTGGACGGTCATTTATTACATCCTGCCGAGCAATTGTCGCAGGAGAAACTTAAAGACGCCAGGGTTCTGGAATTATCGCAACGCATTCATGGCGTTCTCAGGGAAGATCTGGATATTCTAATTGAGGAAAAACACATTCTTCAATCCCCCTTAAAATTAAAGCTCAGGAATGGTAAGGAATATGAAACAACAACTATCTGCAAAGGTTTTCCTGATAATCCTCTAACTGAGGAAGAGATAAATCTTAAATTTGATACCTTAGTATCAGGCGTATTGGGCAATGAAAAAACAACAAATCTACGCTCTACTTTAGGTAAAATTGATGAGATAAATGATGTTTCTAATCTAGCTAGAGCTATGTGTCGCTAGTCCACCTACTCCACTGTTCTTCGGATACGTTTTATGTCCAGCGCTTTACCTGTCTCATCACTTACTTCAATTAAAACAGCATCAAAGGATACCTTTCCCTTGCCTACCGATAATCGGAGAGGTATCTGAGTGAGAAAACGTTTGATTACAGAGTCGGCATTATCTCCGATGACTGAATCAATGGGACCGACCATACCTATATCGGTCACATAAGCGGTGCCTCCAGGTAATATCTTGGTATCAATAGTACCCACATGCGTATGCGTACCAAGAACAGCACTAACACGACCATCAAGATATCTGCCCATCGCTACCTTCTCTGAGGTTGCTTCGGCATGGAAGTCGACAACGATGGTTTTGGGAATATCATCTGGCATTGTCAACAACTGATCCATAGCTCGAAAAGGGCAATCAAAATTACCAATAAAAGTTCGTCCTATTAGATTAACCACCAGTACACCTTTTTTTAATAAATATCCACGACCTGGGTTTATCGAGGGATAATTCAAAGGACGGAGAAGCGCAAGATCGTCATCCAGATAAGGAATGATCTCTCTCTTCGCCCAAATGTGATTGCCACTAGTAATAACATCGATACCAGAATCGAAAAGCTCCTTCGCAGTAGCCAGAGTAATTCCTAATCCACCAGCACAATTTTCACCATTACCTATTACCAGATGAATATCATACTCGCGGAGCAAATCAGGCAGAACTTTTGTCACCGCATTCCTACCAGGCTCACCAACAACGTCTCCTATTGCCAGTATCTTCAATGTATACCTTTGGGTAATTAGAGCAAACTATTTAGCATACTCTACTGCCGTTGTCTCTCGCACCACTGTTATCTTTATCTGACCAGGATAGCTCAGAGTCTCTTCTATCCTTTTAGAAACATCTCGAGCCAGCCTTACAGCACTAAGATCATTAACCTGATCGGGTTTTACCATAACACGCACTTCACGCCCAGCCTGAATAGCGAAGGATTTCTCCACTCCAGGAAAACTAGCAGCTATATCCTCCAAATCCTTAACGCGCTTCAAATAATGTTCTACGGACTCTCGCCTAGCACCAGGCCGTGAGCCACTTATGGCATCAGCAGTAGCAACAATGAAACCCATAACGCTCGTGGTCTCAGCTTCACCATGATGTTCGGCGATAGCTTGAGCTACTACCTCAGATTTATCCCACTGCCTAACTAAATTAGCACCTATCAGGGCGTGAGGACCATCTACTTCATAGTCCACCGCTTTGCCAATATCATGAAGTAAGCCAGCTTTTCTAGCTATGTTAGCATCAACCCCAATCTCATTAGCTAGTATCCTCGCCAAATGAGAAGCTTCTAGACTATGAAGTAAAACATTTTGGCCATAGCTAAGGCGGAATTTAAGCCGACCAAGTAATTTAACCAATTCAGGATGCAATCCTGGAACGCCGGCTTCGTAAGCAGCTCGCTCGCCTTCACTGCGAATAATAGCTTCAACTTCTGCTTTACTTTTCTCTACAACTTCCTCAATACGAGCTGGATGGATACGACCATCGAGAATTAACTTGTTCAAAGCAAGGCTGGCTATTTCACGCCGTACAGGGTCAAAACTAGTAATGGTAACCGTCTCCGGTGTATCGTCAATAATGAGGTCAACACCTGTAGCTTGCTCTAAAGCTCGAATATTACGTCCCTCACGACCAATAAGCCTCCCCTTCATTTCATCACTGGGCAGAGAGATAGTAGATACTGTAGTTTGAGATACTACATCAGTAGTGCATCGCTGGACGGCTGTGGCTAAAATACGCTGAGCTTCTTGATCCGCCTCCTCCTTTATTCGGATTTGCCAATCCCTGACATGCCTTGAGGCTTCTTCTTCAACTTCCTGCCTTATATTTTGAAATAGAAGGTCTTTTGCTTGCTCCAAGGGCATACCTGATATAGCCTCGAGTTTCTCTACCTGCTTCTTTTTTATTTCCTCTACTTCAGCTTTTGCCCGCTCGATTTCCTTATCTCTGCTTTCTAGGAGTCGATCGCGCTTCTCGAAAGATTCTAATTTCCGCTCTATTGCTTCATCTTTTTGACTAAGGCGTTTTTCCGCACGTTGCAATTCAATGCGGCGTTCCTTGCTCTCTACATCGGCAGCCCGACCAACCCTGAGAGCCTCTTCTCTAGCTGTATCTAGTAATTCATTGTATTTTGTTGTTGCTTCTTCTAATAATTTCCTAGCCTCATTCCTAGCATTTTGAATCTGCTGATTGGCTATCATCTGCCTGGCAAAGTACCCAATAAGACCACCCAAAATAAGCGCGAGCGCAATTAATATATACATATAGTCCATTGTTCCTCATTTCATAAATAAAATTAACATAATTCATTACTTATTAATGGTAAACCTTTTATCCCTCTAGCGTCAAATCCACGAAATTATCGTCCATTGCCATAACTTTCATAGTTTTTCCTTTTCCTTAAAATATTTACAATTAAGGGAGATTTTGATAAATATCTACGCAATACGTTCTAATTTGTGGCAATAACAAAAGTAAAGACAAGGCCGAAATTATGAAACAGTAAAACGAATATATAACATCCTTAACAACTAAATAGTGGAGGGAAATTAAATATACTTTAGACCATGAACTATTAACACTCATGGATCGACCTAGAAATCGTGAAGTTTATACCTCTCGACTCCTTAGAAAGGAGGTGATTCAGCCGCACGTTCCCGTACGGCTGCCTTGTTACGACTTCGTCACAGTCATCAGCCTTACCTTGGGCAACTACCTCCTGCTAAAAGCAGGTTAGTCCGTTGACTTTGGGTACTGCCAACTTCCATGACGTGACGGGCGGTGTGTACAAGGCCCGAGAACGTATTCACCGCAGTATAGCTGACCTGCAGTTACTAGCAACTCCACCTTCATGCAGGCGATTTCAGCCTGCAATCCGAACTGAGGACGCTTTTGTGAGATTAGCTCCGGATCGCTCCTTGGCAACCCTCTGTAGCGCCCATTGTAGCGTGTGTGTAGCCCAGGACATAAAGGCCATGCTGACTTGACGTCATCCTCTCCTTCCTCCTTGCTGTACAAGGCAGTCTCTTGTGAGAATTCAACACAAGACAAGGGTTGCGCTCGTTGCGGGACTTAACCCAACACCTCACGGCACGAGCTGACGACAGCCATGCAGCACCTGTGCTAGTTCCTGACTGGATACAGGTCGTCCTCCTTTCAGATTCCTACTCCTAGCATGTCAAATCCTGGTAAGGTTCTTCGTGTAGCATCGAATTAAACCACACGCTCCGCTGCTTGTGCGGGCCCCCGTCAATTCCTTTGAGTTTTAGTCTTGCGACCGTACTCCCCAGGCGGGACACTTAACGCGTTAGCTACGACACGAAAGGGGTCGATACCTCCCATGTCTAGTGTCCACCGTTTAGGGCGTGGACTACGCGGGTATCTAATCCGCATCGCTACCCACGCTTTCGGGCCTCAGCGTCAGAAACAGCCTAGGAAACCGCCTTCGCCACTGGTGTTCTTCCCGATATCCACGCATTTCACCGCTACACCGGGAATTCCGTTTCCTTCTGCTGCCCTCAAGCACCTCAGTATCACATGACAACTTCTGATTGAGTCAAAAGATTTCACATCTGACTTAAGGCGCCGCCTACACCCCCTTTACGCCCAGTAAATCCGAATAACGTTTGCCTCCTACGTATTACCGCGGCTGCTGGCACGTAGTTTGCCGAGACTTATTCCTTGAGTACCGTCATACTTCTTCCTCAAGAAAAGAGGTTTACGACCCTAAGGCCTTCTTCCCTCACGCGGTGTCGCTGGGTCAGGCTTTCGCCCATTGCCCAAAATTCCCTGCTGCTGCCTCCCGTAGGAGTTGGGGCCGTGTCTCAGTCCCCATCTGGCTGACCATCCTCTCAGACCAGCTACCGATCATCGCTTTGGTAGGCCATTACCCTGCCAACTAGCTAATCGGACACAAGCCTCTCTCAGAGCGCTTTGCAGCTTTGATAACTAAGCTTATGCTTAATTACCATATGCGGTATTAGTCTACCTTTCGATAGGTTATCCCCCACTCCGAGGCAAGTTGCTTGCGTGTTACTCAGCCGTCCGCCACTGAATTGCAGTCCGAAAACCACAACTCCGTTCGACTTGCATGCATAAAGCGCACCGCAAACGTTCATTCTGAGCCAGGATCAAGCTCTCGACTAAAAACTTCCCTCCACTATTCAGTTGTTAAGGTTCTATATTAGGTTGGAGTATTCTAAAACCTATGCCTACTTTTTGTCAAGCTTGCGAAGGCTCTATACTGATTTGTGTGGAAAAGTGATAAGGTGGTAAGAACTCCAAAGCAGAGCAAATAAAGGAAAGGAGGTCTTACCACCAATGGCTAAGAGCCAGGGAAATGGTACCACAATTCTGTTGAAGCTTGAAGGATATGAGGTAGGAGGTTCTACACTATTAAGTGTGAAAAGGGGGTAATTGAAAGCACCCGCTGACCTCTGTAGCCTAAGGGTTGAAAAAATCTAAGGCAAAAAGGAGGTGTAGCAGGTGCAAGATGATTGTATC
>JAXHSX010000041.1:0-9949 GCA_034190625.1 Chloroflexota bacterium | reverse complement strand
CGAACCGCTTCATCTCAAAACCACGTTGGTAGTCCAGCCCATAGTCTTCTCGCGTCACTTCCAGGAACCCTGCGCCAATTAGCTCATCAAGCGCCTGTTCAACCATCGGGGAATATGGGCCATAGTAGTGCGCTCTGAAGGCGAAATCCTCATTCAGCAATTTTGATAGAAAGTACATCTCCTTTTGTATCTTCGTTTTGCTGCTTATGCTATTGCCGGAGGTATGTAACAATACCGCTAACACATGCCTTATGTTCATATCATCTCTCCCTTTCCTCTAGTATTTTTGTGATTTCTTCTCTGAATAGACTCAGTTTCTCTTGCTTATCCTTGTAATCCGTGTATTCAATCGGCGCATACACTTCAACATATATATCCTTCAAGGATTCATCGATAGCCCTAAAAACTGTTGATTCTTGCTCAAAACTGCTCAATTTGCCATTTTCATTTTGGACCACAATACTGCCTTCCGAATCTCGTGACATCTCCTTAACCGACTTTATCGACACGCAGTTGAATATGACGTATTCCTTCTCACACTCTAACAGACGGATACCGGATATCTCTTGTTCTAGTTCTTTTTTCAGCCTTGCATTATCTTTTAATTGAATATCCAGTATCTTATCATGCATCAACTCACTGGAAAAATTAAATTCATCTAACTTCCTGGAGAATACTTTTTTGAATAACCGTCTGTGATACAACCTATCAAAGTAGTCTTTGGCATATCTGCTCTTTGAATCCATGATCTCAGCTACCAGCCTGTCATCCCAATAGGTTAGATATCTTGATAGGTATTCATTGCTATCCTCATAGCAGAAAAGGGACTTTAGCAATTTCAGATTGTCTCGTTCGATACCCAGCTCTATTCCCCGCACAATCATGGCATCAGATACACGTCGTACCTTATGAAAATACACTTGAGTTATCATATAGTATTTTGCCAGTACGAACTGCTCCAGTGAATTGATACCATCGTGTTTAATGGCGATATCACGATCGTGCTTGTCTTCATAAGTATCAATGGTGTTGATCACTCTATCCAGATCGAATACCCCGTACTTGACACCACAGAAGTGGCTATCACGCAGAAGGTAGTCCATTTTATCCGCATCCAGGGGCCCTGATACTATATGCTTCATCAATGTCAAATCAACCTTCGTGCTTTGTAACAAGCCGATTACGTTTTCCTTGTCCTGGGGGCTCAATAGGTCCGCCAATCCCTCGTCGTTTTCAATTAATCTTGCCGTAATGAGTTCGTGTATCTTGTTCTCGTCCTTCGGGTTACCAGAGTTACTGGCAAATTTGTGCAAGAGGTCTTCTGAAGTGTGAGAGAATGGTCCGTGGCCTATATCATGTAGAAGCGCTGCTAATCTGACTAATCTCCTCCTCTCATCATTATCGTCCCCTGGGAGCAACTTGTCAGCAATTAAATGGGCCACATGATAAACGCCTAACGAGTGCTCGAATCTTGTATGATTGGCTCCGGGATAAACGAGGTACGCCATTGCCAGTTGTCTGATTCTTCGCAGCCGCTGGAATACCGGGGTGTTGATGATCTTCATCTCGGTATCATTTGGCGTTATAAAGCCATAGATCGCATCCCGAATTTCGTTCATGTCAACATCGCCAATTTCTTTGGTTTCATTGAATATGTCACAAAACGATATAAAAGGTCAATATCCTGACCGCCAAAAACGCCAACCACACCACAGATGCCCCGCCCTGGAGCGGCAGATTGACCAAATAGTTTACAGCTCTACAGTCTCACAGACGAAGAAATAGCAATCGTGGAGGGGCAGAATAGGTAGCGGGGGTACCCCTTCCAGAGATTACTATGCGGAGTTTATCCTGAGCCTAGCAAAAGCTGCCACAGAGGACTATTCACCAGGGGTAAAATTGTGTGAGACGATGGAAAGTTCATCTGCTCTATTCATCATTCATAACTCGTCTGGATACTGCGGGGGTGACTTGCCATGTTTTTTTGTAATTCTGGGATACTTACCTCGAGGTACCCTATCTCTCCACCCTGTCAACTCAACCTCATGCCACCATTCGTCGCCATAGTCGAACAGGTAAAGGAACTTCTGTCCAGGTTGCAGATGCAGGGTATCTATCCTGACACGATTGGCATATTTACCCACTCCTTGTTCATCAGGATCAGGCAGGGTATATTCGTTGTCTTTATCGTAAGGCTTATTGCTCATGAAGAAGCTGTACAGGTGCTCATCAAAACGGTTAAATGCGGTGAAAATTGCTTTATGCAGACTGGACAACATCTGGTTTTCCTTGATCTCAATAATACGCCATATATTCGGTGTTTCCTTAAGTGAGACCTTAAACTGATAGATCTTGATGATATTGGAACCGGGCAGGCTTCTTTTCCTAGCTTTAACCACTAGCTTGTCCAGATGTTGAAACTCCTCCTGAAAACTGTGAATGCTTCTCAGAACCGCTTGAGCCAAGGTGTTCTGGGGCTCGATCATAACCGCCTTTTCACCATACTCTCTAGCCTTGTTGATATTAGCCAACGATAAGTAAGCGGCTGCCAGGTCGGTCAGGATGTTCACATTAGTTGGCGCGAGGTCAACAGCCTTACGAAGATATGCCAAGCCTTTCTTTTTATCACCATTACTGTAGATAGCCCATCCTAATCCACGTAGATATTCACCATTATTCGGCTCCGCATCAACCGCTACTCCGAATTCCTCAATAGCCTTTTCCCATTGGCGCTTTATAGAATAGGTGAAGCCAAGCAGATAGTGGTAACCAGAGTTCTCCGGCTTATAACTGATGGCTTTCTTGATATGACTCTCTGCCAGGTCAAGCTGCCTCAGTGTGAGGAAGATGTCGCCAAGATAGGCATTTGCGTGCTCAGCAGCAATCTCGTTATCTCCATATCTGATCAGGACATACCTGTATATTTCAATGGCTTTGTCGTAATTACCCTGTTCAATATGGTTTTTAGCTTCAGTCCATATAGTGTAAAGCTCCGGTGCCATGTCGCTATTCATAGAGTCCTCCACGGAACGGCCATGTGATTAGATGATATCATATTCAGGGAAGAAAGTTATTATATATAGAATCATTAAAGGATATGGGTTCACCCCAGCATCTTACTAAATATTATGGCTAAATGTGTCCTCAGGAGAGCAGGTCCAAGCCTCTATGGTGTCCCTCAATTTGAGCCCCAAAACTGTGCCATTTTCGCTGACGATCTACAGCGAAATAACATAAAGGAGGCCTTCTACCGGCTTACGAGAAAGCTTAATTTTGCCGCTGCTTGGCTTGATAAATTTCTTCGCCCTGATTATGATTATTCTTGCAAATGACTATGATATACTACTGGAGATGAAAATGGGGCGGTGGTTACAGAGATTTCGTCTTACAGAAGGCGGGAAAACTCTAAAGGTTCTAAAGGTAGTTACAGTCGCGTGTCCGGTCTTGTTCTTTTGTCTGCTCGAGCTATTGAGGCGATATACCGTTTTGGGAGACACACGTACGGTGATTTGGGGCACTTTGGCACTTCTCATTATCGTCATTGTTGCTGCTTTTTTCTTTTCCAAACTCATCTTTGCCGTCATCGATCACCTGCAAAAAGAAAATGTACACCGCCTGCGGGAACTGGCGACCTTAAGTGAAGTCCATCAGACTTTGGATGAATTCTATAATCTTAAGGCTCTGTTAAATCGCGCAATGGACAAACTGATTCAGATTACATCTGCCGATTCCAGCGAACTGTACCTGGTTGATGAGCAAAGCCATGAACTAGTGCACGCGCTACATACCGGACTTCTGGATGATGTATTCAAAAGTGAGACGCATCATCAGTTAAAGGAATGGGTCATAGACGAAGGTGCCCTATTAAATCAACAGGTAATAACCGTGGAAGACTTGGAGAATTGCCAGAGTAAACCCATGGCTTCGCTGACAGATGCAGGAGTGCGTTCTTTGGCCGTAGTCCCAATGCAGTCGAGGAGCGGGACCGCTGGATTCATCTGTCTCTTCAGTCTGAATCCTGAGCATTTCAAGCTAAGTGAGGCAAACCTCCTGCTTAACATCGGGAATCAGATTGCTATAGCTATAGAAAAGGCGCGGCTTTACGAAAAGGTACAAGCGGTAGCCATTGTGGAAGAAAGGGAGCGAATTGCTGCGGAGCTTCATGACGGCTCCGCTCAAGTGCTAAGTTATGTGATTACCAAGAGCCAGGCGACGAGGCAACTTCTCCAGAAAATGATCGTAGCCAACGATTATCTAGTAGAATTGGAGAACGTTGCTCAAGAAGTATACACAGATACACGTGAGGCGATACTGGGTCTAAGGACAGCAATTGGCAGTGACGGAAGTATGGTTTCTACGCTCAGAGAGTATGCTGTGCGTTTCAGCCAGATGCACGATATGAAAACCGAACTCATAGTCGATGATCATTTCATTCCGTCTTTGTCCCCGCAGGTCGAGTTGCAGGCTGTCCGTATAGTCCAGGAGGCGTTGTCTAATGTAAGGAAGCACGCCAAAGCGACACGCGCGACAATCAAAGTCGCCGCAGGAGAAGATGAGGTCAAAATAGCCGTTCAGGACGATGGCAAGGGATTCGATGTTGATAAAACTGGGAATGGGGATTGGATAAAATTCGGACTACGGAATATGAAGGAAAGGGCAGATAGCATTCACGGCAGTCTGTTTGTAGAATCAAGGCCAGAACACGGAACGGAAGTGACTCTGAGTATACCATTGACCTTCTCTAAGACTTTGATTGAAGAAGGTAACAAAAATGAGAGTACTGATAGTTGACGACCACGCGCTGGTAAGAAGCGGCATCGCTAGCTTACTCAGAGCAAGCGATATTGAGGTAGTTGGAGAGGCAAGCGGCGGTCTAGAGGCAGTCGAGAAGGCTGTTTGCTTAAGGCCTGATATCATCCTGATGGATATTAAAATGCCTGGCTGCAATGGTCTTCAGGCGACACAACTCATAAAAGCAGAAATGCCACAAGCTAAGATTGTCATGGTTACTGCCTTTGATGACGACGAAGACTTGTTTGAGGCGATGAAGAACGGTGCTGTGGGCTATATCCTCAAGAATGTAAAGGCTGAAGAGTTTATTGAACTCCTTTCAAATGTGATGAAAGGAGAAGTAGCTGTATCTCCATGGATAGCCTCCAAAATCGCTAAAGAGTTGTTCCGTAACGCCGGAAGGCTAGGGGCGAAACATGTAGACAGTGACCTGACAACCAAAGAAGAAGAAGTTTTGAGACTGGTAGCAGGTGGAGCGAGAAACAAGGACATCGCATCTTCGCTTTTCATTTCAGAGAACACTGTAAAATATCACTTGCGCAACATCATGGAAAAGCTCCAGTTCAAGAGCCGAGCTCAGGTGGCTGTGTATGCGGCTAAAAGAGGGATTGAACCTGTTCGTCCTGAAGAAAAAAGATAGTTCTAATTCATAGACAGCGGCGTTCCGAAAGGGTAGTCTCAAAAACTACCCTTTTTTGTAGCCAAAATACTATCCTAATGCATATTCTCCAATGTAGGGGCAAAACTGTAACATAGTAAGGAAACAAATAGAGGAAGTTTAAGGTCGTCGAATCAGTGAGTTATTCAAATACGCAAGTTACGGTCGTTATAAATATGACTGAAGTTGAATTGTAATATAGGAGGGATCAAGATGAACGAATTAGCATACTATCTGGACAGGTGCTCTTCAGAACTGGAGTCACAGGAAACGCTGGCTGTTGAAGGAACGGGTTTCTTAGAAGATGTCACTGATGCAACTTGCGAAGAGTAAGAAAGGCATTATGCTACACATGATAGGCAGCCTGGTTTTGGGGAACTGCGGAAAAAGGTACTAGATGGGCATAGCAAGTTGACAAGCCATAATCAGCGTGTGACCTGCTCGATCCTCATACCGTCGCTTTCCCTCCTCAAGTTGGCGTCTCTCGCCAGGTGACACGGCTATGTGGCGCCTTTGGTGTTCAGGCATTAGCACCTCTTGTAATCATTTTCTGGTTACAGAAGATGTTGACATGAGGGTCTGGATTTGCTGATGATAACGCTGGGTTGTGATGTTACGTAACCAATAAGCAGTATGAAGGTTCTTAATCTATCAAATTACAACATGTATGATATGTTAAGGCAAAAATCAATCCATAACATAGCTATTTAGGTTGGTAGTTAGACAAGCTTAGGAGAATCGCTAATAGCCAACGCAATCTAAAATAATCTAAGTATAAGGAGGTGGCGAAAATGGAAGAGAAGACGTCAGATTTAGAGGAAAAAACAATTAGCATAATAAAAATCGAGGAAATGCGCCTGGAAGAAACACAACTAGCGGAACAGTTATATAACAGTGCGGGATTGGACCCGGTAGTTGATGCAGGGCTGAAAGACTACGATAAACGTCTTAAACAAGAGGACAAGTTGATTAGTAAGGTGCTTGGACCACGAGCAAGTGATATAAAGGGCTATGGTGAGGCTGTAGCCAGGAGAGTTGCCTTTGCGATATATACCTCACTAAGTAAGCAGTATGGTGGCAAAGTAGGAGACTTAAGATCGTACATAATGGCACTGGAAGATGAACGTGACCGGGCAAACACGAGGTATGAAGAACTTATGGGAAGGGTAGTCGGAATATTGGGTGAGGAGTATAAGCAGTTAAGAACTGATTCTACAGCATTTATGGAAAAGTTGACTTCAGTATTAGGCGAAGACCTTAAAGAGTCGAAGATTAATCACGAGGCACTTGCAGAGAGATTGGCCGATATAGATGGCTTAAGATCACAAATAAAGACCTTGAACGAAGAGAAGAGACAATTAAAAGAAGGATATGAATCACAAATAACAGCACTAAAAAATGAGCATAATGAAGAGGTAGGAAATTTAGAATCACAAATAGCTAAGCTGGGCTCAAACATAAAAGAATTGGAATCAGAAAAAACAGCTTTGGGAAGTGACCTTGCACAGTTAAGAGAAGACTATGACCAATTAAAAACGGCGATTACTACGCTGGCCGGGGCAATCCCCGATGAAAAAATAGGGGAAAAACTAGTAGAGGAGTTATATGGCTTTCTTCTCAAAGACTCAAAAGTTCCAGGCATGGTAATAGAGGGTGTGGGGAAATTTATTGACTTAAAAAAATATTTGGGAGTAGCTGGTGAGAGAGGAGCTAAAGAGGTAGGTAAACGCATAGAAGAAATATTGGGGAAAGCTCGATAGAAAACCAGAAGACTTTCTAGCTGTTAACTGAGCCTTACTATCATCTTGGACAAGGTGAGCGAAGCATGTCTCTACACTGTCGAATCAAATGGCACTGGCCTGTCCCCGCTAGCGATACCATTTCTTACGTCGTTGCCGCAGCCAGTATAGCCTCAGGTGCGGGAGGACGATAGTTCCTTGCACTATGCGGGCGTGCCTGATTATATTCCCTTCTCCATTGCTCTATCAATACCTTTGCTTCTTCAAATGTCGTTAATATTTCCCGATTGAGCAGTTCATCCCTCAGATTCCCATAAAATGACTCTATGTAACCGTTCTCCCAAGGACTGCCCGGTTCAATATACAGTGTTTTGACTCCTATGCGCTCCGGCCTTAGTCTGATACATGACCCATCATTCAGCCAAAGCCTGCCCCTCTTGGGCTACTTTTTGGGCACCTTCAGCCCTTCCCTTATCCATATCCTTTCCACTCTCTTATGGTTCACCTTCCATCCTTCCTCACGCAGCAGAGCTGTTATCCTGCTCTAGTTCCTTGAGGCGTTTGGCCTGCTCTATCCTCATGCCACCGTACTCTTTACGCCAGCGGTAGTAGGTGCAGTCACTAACCCCGATTTTCTTCCAGACTAAAGCCAGGGTTGTACCCTGATTGAGCAGAACCTCTGCCTCGCACAGCTTGTTGATAATCTGCTCTGGCGTGTAAGACTTTCTGACCATCTATAATGCCCCCTTTCTTAATTTCCAGTCTAACATGAAACTGGACTCTCTTTTGGGGGGCAGGTCAGTTAACAAAACCGAGGATTATTCAATACGTATTTTGCGTTACCGCTCGCCTGTACTGAGCCAGATTGTCTGTATCTCCAGTTTGAGACCTCGTAAGACTATTAGGGGAAGCTTATGCTGGCACGTCTTACTAATCCAGAGATGGAACCCTGGCACTCTTTTCGTGCATTTGCATAATCTTCAGCTCTACCTCTTCGGCTATTTCGTGCTTCTTCTCAAGAAAATCCTCGGCTCGAGTAAATAAGCTTTCCATCCTCTGGGCCGCAGTTAACGTGGAAAGAACTATGGTAACGGAAACTTCCTTTCCTCTTCGGGGGTAGTCCCCAATCCTGACAACCGATTTGGGAGAACGCTCCTCTAAGGAATTGGAGATTTCGGCAAGCGCATTCAAAGTAATCACATCTTTTGGAGCACAAACCAGAGCCAGAATTGTCCTGGCGTCTTCCATTTGCACTTTCAAGCACAGATTGTTTATGGCTTGGTCTGCCGCTCCGGCTAAGGCGACACTCCCTTTGCTGGCATCCCGGTAATGGTCTCTTTTCCAGGGCCGGAAAGTAGATAAAGCAATCTCTCCCCTGCCTACCGTTGAAATCCCTTTCAACGATTGCTTGATATCTCCCGCATCCATTACCTTGCTGCCTATATACCTATTCTTCTCCTCCTCGCCGGCGCAGAAGAGATCAAAGAAGTTGGTAACCATTTGCTGATTTATGATTCTGAAATTCTTGGCGAGACTGACACCTCCCCGTCCAAACCTCTCATTATCAAGCAGGAAGACCGCATCCGCATACTGATTTACCGTCCTTAGGCAAGTGGCTGTGTTGATCACGGCATAGGAAAGCTCTGCCTTTTCCTCGTAGGCAAATGGCAGCACTACTATGGCGTAAACGGGTTTCTCTATTCTCTCCTTAAGCCCTCTTATCAGTAAGCCGATGCTGCCGGACCCGGTACCTCCCGCCCCACTGGCTACTACCACAATGCCGTCGCTTTCGTGGAATTTGCTGGAGCTGAAGACATCATCGACGATAATTGGATAGGCTTCTTTCATGATGGTGGCAGCATCTATATTTATCTTCCCTACTCCATGCCCGTGAGTTCTGCTTGCCCCTATTGCAATTCTGTGGCTTCTATCTCCGGGAATATGCCTGAGGGAACCCAGGTCTGTCTCGTCGGTATTGATGGCGAAAGCATCGGTTAGAATTTCAATCTTCCGATGGAAAGAAGATTTGGAGTAGTTGTTGATGGCATAAAGCTCATCAGCGATGTTGCAACCACATTGCCCGATTCCAATAGCTACTATTTTCATTTGGGACCTCCTTTACACATTATTGCTCTATTGTATTAAGTAGAAGATTCCTTCTTCAATTTCCAGTCTCTTACAATACAAGATGAGCTTCTTTCATTGCAGTCGCCTGCCTCAGTCATTTCCAAAAGTGCGTACGTCAATACGCAGAGCTGCACTTTTCGTCATTTCATTTAAAGGAAGATTTTTCACAACTCAAGGAATAGATAAAAACCATCTATATGTCTATTCTAGGGTTTTCCCCCTGATTGGACAATATCCTTCTGGATAGTTTTCTCGCTACCCGAAGGGGCAGGTTCAAAGCCCGCTCCTTTGGGTAGCTCACATATGTAGACCGTGAGCGATAATGGGACACAAAAAGGTTCAGTAATACCGAACAGTTGGAGAGGTGGTGTAAGCTCCGGGTGAGGTAGAAGACTAATCCCAATATGGAAAGGAGCTAATGTGTCCCAGAACATCAAGGACAAATCTGATGCTGCTGAGGCCAGAACCCATGAAACCAGAAGCTTCATGCAGCAGGTCAGGGTAACAGCCAGGCGCAAGTATACCCCGGAGGAAAAGGTACGTATTGTGCTGGAGCCAGAGAGAGCCGTGCTGCAGCCCAGCCGCGCGCCGTTCACGCTAAGCGTCGCTGTCGCGTTGGTGATTGGGGTTGAGA
>JAXHSX010000040.1:0-8396 GCA_034190625.1 Chloroflexota bacterium | reverse complement strand
TATCTTAAATGCCTTCGGTTCGATTTTATATGATTTAACAGCCTCCCCTTCGGTTCGATTTTAGATGATTCAATTCGGTGTATTGTCAGGAGTACTACAGGTGGTGTATAATTGCTCTTTTTAAAGATGCAGGATATAGTCTAACCTAAGTGGGGATATTGAAAGAAAACGAAGCTAGTAGATGATATGGAGGTATTCAATGTAAGAAAATGAATTCCACGTCATCAGACAAAAGGTCGAGCTCTTAGACAACCATATAATAAATAAGGAGAAATCATCATGTTGGATCTTTCGAAACTCAGTAAAGAACAATTGATAGCAATGATTACAATGTTCGGCGATAACGCTCTGACCCTTGATGGTCTATGGTTTACGGGGGTAGAAGACAAATATAGCCTTGACGCTGCTGTAGAGATTGACACGCTGACTTGGGGAAAATATGGTGCTACAGAAGCCAGAAGAATTAAAGAGAGGATGAATATTAAAGAAGACGGACTAGGTGGCCTGAGCCGGGCTCTGGATTTTCAGATTTGGATATGGGCCAAGGGTTTTGACTATAAAATAGAAAGAGATGAAGGTGTCGTGGTCTTTACAATAACCGATTGCAGGCCACAAAAAATGAGAATAAAAAGTGGAAGGGGAGAATTTCCGTGCAAGCCTGTGGGAGTAGCATTATTTGCAGAATTTGCTAAGGTTTTTGATAAAAATATAAAGACAAAATGCCTAGTATGCCCGCCAGATAAACACCCAGAAGATGTGTGGTGTTCATGGGCATTTACCATCGAGTGAGAAGTGTTAAAAGGTTGAAGATACCGCAATTGTAATTAGGAAGTTTCATTGCTAAAATGAGCAACATCAGTTGTTGGATTTCAAGTATGGTAGACGCTCCGGTTTTAGTTCTCAATCAAGGCTATGAGCCTGTAAATTTATGTCGCACGCGTCGGGCTATCGTATTAGTTTTAAACGGTAAAGCTGATATTTTGGAAAACAGTAGAGGGGAAATTCATTCCATAAGTCAGGTTTTTCAGATTCCTTCTGTAATTCGCCTTGTTTATATGGTTAATCGTCCTCATCATAGGAGAAAATTAACCAAGCTTGAGGTCTTTAATCGTGACCACTATATTTGTCAGTATTGTGGATGGCAGATGGAGGAGCTAACATTGGACCATGTTATCCCGCGACGGAGAGGAGGGGAGTACACCTGGGAGAATGTTGTTAGTGCCTGTATTCCGTGCAATCGGCGCAAAGGTGGACATACGCCTAGTGAGGCGGGAATGAAGTTGCTTCGTTCACCACGCATCCCTCATAATAACGGTTTCTACATACCCCATCATCTTCTAACCAATCATAGCGAATGGCAAAAATATTTGCCTCTTCATATTAGCTAACACTTGCTAGTTAAGGAGCAGGAATCACGCCATCGTCGTTGTTTCCATCATCTCCAAGAGCTTTCTCTGTAGACGCGAATATTTTCTGACTTGGCTGGCGGATCTTCTTTGTTTCTGAGTAATCTTTGCTTTCGTATGCTAGACAACAAAGAAGCCGTCCACAAATACCCGATATCTTCGTAGGGTTCAAGGCTAGCCCTTGTTCTTTGGCCATCTTGATGGACACCGGAGCAAAATCACCAAGGAAAGTCCGGCAACATAGAGGATAGCCGCACTTACCTATTCCGCCTAGTAGCTTGGCTTCATCTCTTGGCCCTATTTGCCTTAACTCAACGCGCGCTTTCAGACTATGGCGCAGTTTCCATACCAATTCGCGAAAATCGATCCTGTCTTCAGCCCGGAAGAATATAGTAAAGTGACGAGTCTCGGAATCGTAGTGAGCTAATAGAGGCTTCATTTTCAAGCCTAGCTTGCCCACCATCTCTTTGCATTTAGCTGTAGCTTCTTTCTCCAATTTTTGTTTGTCATTGTTAAAATCTTCCTCGATTATATTAGTCACTGATAACCTCTTTCTTCGGCAAATTTAGCATTAACCATTCAAATGATAGGCGAGGATTAAGATTCCTGAAGATTTCCTCTTTTATAAGACGCAAATTGCCGAGGGAACCATTGATCTCATTCAGTGTTAACACCATCGCTTGTTTTGCTAGAGTCATTTCATAGTCTATGTTAGTGATGTTATTTTTACAATTGCCCTTGATGAGCATTAGATCATGCCACCATTCGATCCAGGCTTCCATTGTTTCTAATATTGCTCTTCGTCCTTGGCTAAATTGGGTAGCTAGTTCCTGGGCATAAGCAAAACGCTGCTCCAGATTTTCGGTTAGCAAAGAAGATAACTTAATCATCCTTAGATCGTATTGTTCCAAAATTTCTTTGTTTTCCACGGCAGATAATGCCCAGCCGAGACAACCATGGCTGAGTCGAGCCAGAAGGTCTGCTTTCTTAGGCTCAATTTGATAACGCTTAGCAAGTATTTGCTGGGTTTGCTCCACTGGCATAGGTTTCAACTCTAGCCTTTGGCATCGGGATATAATAGTAGGTAAGAGACGTCTCTCTTCACTAGCTAACAAAAGCCAAGCTACTCTTGGTGGCGATTCCTCTAATATTTTAAGTAACGAATTAGCTGCCTCGGTTGACATATATTCGGCATCTTCAATAATGAACACTTTGCGTTTACCTTCATAGGGTGCCAAGTTAGCAATGCGTTGAAGCTCTCGCATGTCGTCAATACCAATTTCAGTTTTTGAACCTAAGCCTGATGAGATGACATCGGCATGCTTGCCTGCGGCAATCCTATGGCAGGAATAGCATTGGCCACAAGGAGGTTCTGAATCATCACAATTGAGAGCTTGGGCTAAATTAAGTGCTAGAGTCTTTTTGCCTACATGGTGTGGCCCCACGAGGAGATAGGCATGAGCTGTGTCCCCCCTTTTAAGGCTATGTTCCAGCAAGGTTAAAATCTTATCTTGTCCTATTACCTGCCACATCTATGTATCCAACCTTGTTAAGTCCTCGTAATTTTCCCTGCGCCTAATGAGGCGTGCTTTACCTTCCTTCACCATTACTATCGCCGGCCTGGGCAACATATTATAGTTGCTTGACATAGGGAGAGAATACGCGCCACAAACTGGGATAGCGATGATATCACCTGGAGAAAGTAATGCCAAATTAACATCCCGTACTAGGATGTCTCCCGACTCACACAGTTTGCCGGCAATAGTAACCAATTCCTTTTCGTTCTCTAACACCTTGTTAGCTACCAGAGCTTCATATTTAGACCTATAAAGGGCAGGACGGATATTGTCGCTCATTCCACCATTAACACAGACATACTTTCTTACCTTAGGTATTTCCTTTATTGCCCCAATGGTATACAATGCCACTCCTGCCTGCGCTACAATTGCTCTTCCCGGCTCAATCATAAGTCTTGGAGAATTCAATCCCAGAGTTGAGGTGACACTTTTGACTTTGCTGCTTATGGCTTGGGCATATTCAGCGATAGTAGGCAACTTAGAATCCTCGATATATGAAACAGCGAAGCCACCTCCAATATTAAGTTCACTGAGTTGGATGCCATGTTTTAGACTGACCTCTTGCGCGAATTGGAGCACAATCTCTATCGCTAGTTCATATGGCGTTGTTTCAGAAATAGGAGAGCCGAGATGGAAATGAAAACCCAGAAGATTAAGATTGGAGGCTGAGATAGCTTGTTTCACTGCTTCTTCGGCTTGTCCGGTAGCTAAAGGAAAGCCGAATTTGCTATCTAAAGTTCCAGTGGTAGTATATTCATGAGTATGAGGGTCGACTCCAGGCGTGAGGCGGAGCAAGATATCTTGCTTAAGTCCCCTTTCTTTGGTCATTCTATCAAGTAATTCAAGTTCATAAAAGTTATCCACAGCCACTCGCCCAATGCCATAACTCAGGGCTAGCTCCAACTCTTCTCCTGTCTTATTGTTGCCGTGAAAAAAAATTTTATCTGAGGGGAAGTCAACTGAATGAGCAATATAAAGCTCCCCACCGGAGACAACGTCGAGTCCTAACCCCTCCTCCTTAAGAATAAGGGCTAAAGATTTATTCAGGAAGGCTTTAGAGGCATATATGGCTAAAGTATCAGGATAATATTTGGAGAACTCGGTTTTAAATTCGCGGCATCTATGGCGGATGGTACACTCATCGAGAATATAAAGCGGCGTGCCAAATTCCTTGGCTAGGGCAATAACATCGCAACCACCGATGCAAAGGTGGCCTCGATCGTTTACCACGGCTGCCAAGGGGAACAGAGAAAGCTTGGGTACGTTTTTAATATTCAATTCAACTATAGAATGTTACCTGCTTTTACTGAATTGGTCAAAAGTGCTGCGTGCTTATCCTGATATAAATAACTTCCTGAACTCGTTCAGATAGATGGAGGACTCTTCCTTGACGAGAAGCCAGAATTTGGAATAGAATTCCGTTCATGTACAACAAAACAGTGTTTGACAATGGGTTAAAAGTTATTACCAGCACAATGCCTCACACCCGCTCGGTGTGTCTTGTTATCCTAGTGGGTTCTGGTTCTTGCCATGAAAATCCCGAGGAAGCAGGTATCTCGCATTTTATCGAGCATTTGCTTTTTAAAGGTACACAGCAGCGGCCGACGTCTAAGGACATTAGCCAGGACATAGAGGGTGTTGGGGGTATAATCAATGCCAGCACAGACAAAGAGGTAACTGTTTTATGGTGTAAAGTGGCTAAGGATCATTTTCCTATAGCACTGGATGTGCTTTCCGATTTATTACTCAATTCTCGCTTCAATAGCAAAGATATCGAGCAAGAGCGCAACATTATTATTGAGGAAATCAATATGAACATGGATCTTCCTCAGCGAAGAGTAAATATGCTTATAGATGAGCTATTATGGCCAGAGCAACCACTGGGGCGTGAAATTGCTGGCGAAAAGAATACGGTTACTTCTATAACCAGGGAGCAAATGTTGAATTACATTACTCGTCGTTACGTATCCAATAACATAGTGATTAGCGTTGCGGGAAATCTGGGGCATGAAGAAGTGATTTCTCAAATTGTACCGCTATTTAGTAGCTGGGCATTTAAGAAGGCATTAAATGGTTACAGCAGCGACGATAAACAGACTGCTAAAAGACTACGCGTCGAGGCCAGGGAATGTGAACAGGCACATCTGTGCCTTGCTACGCATGGATTATCCTATTCTCATCCTAAGCGTTTTGTTCTTGACTTGCTTAATATCGTGCTAGGTGGTGGGATGAGTAGCCGCTTATTTATGGAGATTCGGGAGCATAAAGGGCTGGCTTATGATATCCATAGTTATACCGATCATTTCCTCGAGTCGGGATCGTTCGTTGTCTATGCTGGTGTAAACCCGGAAAAACTGGAGATCGCTGTTAGTGCTATTGTTGAGGAACTGTACAAACTTAAGCAAGAAATTACGCTGGAGGAACTTACCAGAGCTAAAGAACTGTGCAAAGGGAGGTTACAGCTACGGCTTGAGGATACCCAGAATATGGCTTTGTGGCTTGGTAGTCAGGAAATGTTACAGCAGCGCATTCTCAATGTTGATGAAGTTATTTCTATTATAGATGCGATCGTTATAGACGAGCTGAAAGAAGTGGCTGAGGAAATTATAACTGATGACGGTCTGAACTTAGCTGTAGTAGGACCGGTAAAAAACGAGAATAATTTGCTTGGAATTTTAAAGCAATAGGGAGAGGGTTTTTGTACCCTCTCCCTATTGCTAATACTTTGGTTTAATACTCAGGCATTGGTGGCATGGGGGCGGCCTTTTCTTTCTCGGGGATATCAGTTACTAAAGCCTCAGTGGTAAGAATCATGGCGGCGATGCTGGCACCGTTTTGCAGTGCAGATCTGGTGACCTTGAACGGGTCAATAATGCCTTTCTTTACCATGTTGACTCCTAGCTCATCCCTCAAGGCATCGTAGCCTACGCCTGGTTTACTCTTCTTCACAGCATCTACAATTACGGATCCTTCTCTACCACTATTGTTAGCGATGCAGCGCAAAGGATCTTCTAATGCTCGTTTTAATGCTGCTACTCCAGTGGCTTCATCTCCATGGACATCAAGCTTATCGAGAGCTGATAGTGAATTTATTAATGCCACACCTCCTCCGGGTAAAATACCTTCTTCCACGGCAGCGCGAGTGGCTGAGAGGGCGTCCTCTACACGATGCTTCCTCTCCTTTAGCTCTGTTTCTGTAGCTGCGCCTACCTTTATTACTGCCACACCACCAGCTAGCTTAGCTAATCTTTCCTGAAGTTTTTCCTTATCGTAGTCTGAAGTAGTTACATCAATCTGAGACCTGATTTGTTTAATTCTAGCTTCGATATCCTTGGTCTCACCTTTCCCCTCAACAATGGTAGTATCTTCCTTATCGGTGACCACTCTCCTGGCTCGTCCCATATCAGTTAAGGTTACCGAATCCAATTTTCTGCCAACTTCCTCTGATATGACCGTGCCCCCGGTGAGAATAGCTATATCCTGGAGCATTTCTTTGCGTCTGTCACCAAAGCCGGGTGCCTTGATTGCCAAGCAATTTAGAGTACCTCTTAGCTTATTAACCACCAGGGTAGCTAAGGCTTCGCCATCGATATCTTCAGCTATAATAACAATGTTTTTCGTAGTTTGGACAATTTTTTCCAGAGCAGGCAGAAGGTCGCTTATAGCGGAGATTTTCTTATCGGTAATGAGTATACAGGGGTCTTCTAACTCTGACCTCATTTGTTCTGCATTGGTAATGAAATAAGGGCTGATATAGCCGCGGTCAAACTTCATGCCTTCAACAAATTCAGTTTCGTATTGGAGCCCTTTACCTTCTTCTACTGTAATGACTCCGTCCTTCCCCACCTTTTCCATGACATCGGCAATCAAATTTCCGATTTCCTCGTCAATAGCCGATATAGTAGCTACTTGAGCTACTTGCTCCTTACCTGCTATGGGTATAACTTCCTTCTTTAATCCATCAATTATGGTATTGACTCCTTTCTCAATACCGCGCTTCAAAGCCATAGCATCAGCTCCAGCAGCAACATTCTTAAAACCTTCGGCTATAATGCTTTGGGCAATGATAGTAGCTGTGCTGGTGCCATCACCACATTGGTCATTAGTCTTGGTGGCTGCCTGTTTGACTAGCTGTGCTCCCATATTCTCGAATGGGTCGGGTAATTCCACCTCTTTGGCTACTGAGACACCGTCATTGAGAACGGAAGGAGCTCCGAATTTCTTATCCAGAGCCACAGGACGGCCACGAGGTCCTAATGTCACTCTAACGGCATTAGCCAGAGTATCTACACCGGTTTTTAAATATTTTCTTGCTTCTTCACCAAAAACAATTTGTTTTGCCATTTATTTACCTCCTTTTTGAAACTTTCTTGGCTAGAATATCGCTTTCACGCATGATAATTAGCTCTTGTTCATCTAGCTTGAACTCGGTGCCAGCATATTTAGAATAGATCACTTTGTCGCCTACCTTCACATCCATAGCTATACGCTGGCCTTCTTCAGTAAGCCTGCCTGGACCCACAGCAATAATTTGCCCTTCTTGGGGCTTCTCTTTAGCTGTATCAGGGAGGAAAATCCCTCCTTTGCTGACTTCTTCTTTAGGTACAGACTTGATCACTACTCTGTCTCCTAAAGGCTCGATTTTAGCTGCCATGTTACCCTCCTTTCTTTGATTTTGTATTTTAGCACTCTCATGCCTTGACTGCTAAATATTACAGCATAAAGACTTTTCCTGTCAAGGAATCTTGCCAAATATTTTTACTTTACGATAAAAAAATTTGAAAATTACACTGAAGCGTGTATAATATTAACCAATGGGGCAAGGGAGAAAAAAGGTATGGGATAAAGAGAAAGTCCATTCCTTGAGAATACATTTGGGGGTAACTCAGGTGGAGTTAGCTCAGGAACTGGGAGTACGACAGCAGACGATTAGTGATTGGGAACAGGGGATATATCAACCTCGTGGGGCTTCGTCTACTTTGCTAAGCATTATTGCTGAGCGTAGCGATTTCAAGTATAAAGCTGATAAGGAATAAAGTAGATCAAATTGATGTGGTTTGTTGTGGCTTTTCAATGTCTACACGTAATCAGATTAAAACCCCAGAGAGTTCAATAGTTATAATGTGGCGGCAGTTGTTGGGAAAGGAATTGCGTGCCGAAGACGGCGAACGAATTAAAGCGGTCTATCCTGGCAGAGTTAATAGTAATGATGGACCAGATTTTCGGAATGCAGTTGTTGCTATGAGTAGATCTGGTTTAAGGAAGGGAGATGTGGAAGTTCATGTCAGGTCGAGTGACTGGTATAGTCATGGTCATTGTGGCGACTCTAAGTATAACAATGTGGTTCTCCACGTGGTGATGTGGCATGATTGCAGGGAAGCTGTTCTAGGACGTGATGGCGAGATTCCCGTGC
>JAXHSX010000004.1:0-12484 GCA_034190625.1 Chloroflexota bacterium | reverse complement strand
TGAACTTGATACTGCCTTTTAGCTTAAAAGGTCGCGTAAACTCAGGATGGTTTATACGTAGTTTAAGAATAGAAGCATGAGCAAAAGCAAAAGCTAGCAGAGAGCCAAAGGCATATAGAACACCCAATTTTATAAAGGTATCTGGGGCAAAAAATCCGGGAATGAGAAGCAGAATAGATATGAAACCAAACAAGATTATAGAGCGATAAGGTGTTTTGAATTTGTGATGCACACTAAACAAAGCTGGCGGCATGAGTTGAAATCTTCCCAGAGAAAAGGTTAATCGCGAAATGCCCATGAGTCCAGCATTAACGGCCACGGTTAAAATTGTTGCCGCTAATATAACTACTAATACTGGCAAAGCCTTGAGAAGTCCGCCTAAGAGAGTGCTAAGAGCGATAATTGTTGCTGGATTTGAGGAAAAACTTGCTGCAGCCTCCTCAGGAACTATCTCTAAGGCAAGCCCGTTAGCAATACCAGCCACAGGGTCTCTAGCCCATTCCGTGGCCATCTCTACGGGCGTCATAGTGGAGAAACCAGCTACAGAAATGCCACCAAATAGAATTAACACCACAATCATCATTAAGATATATGCTCTAGGAACGCTTATATGAGGACGTTTTGCCTCTTCCGATAGTTGGGATACGCTTTCAATACCTGTATAAGCAATGGCAGCTATAGCAATGCCAGCAATCAATTTATCCGTTGATGGCCAATAGGCTGTAATATTGTGAAACAGGCTTTCGGCATTGAAGAGAAATAGCATAGCCAGGACTATAATAAGTATCTGAGTGACCACATCTAGGGTAACAAAGGCGATGTTTAGGGTCGATGACCTTTTAATGCCGATGACATTAAGACACATCAAGAATAAAACAATTCCTATAGCCACACCAGTGCCAATAGCCGGCTCTGTGAACCGTTCCCAGAAATAGCCTAAGTAAGCCGGCACAGTATAAGCAGAGATGGCTATAGTAATGATATAACTGAATGCCAGTGCCCAGCCTGCCATTGAGCCTATGAGGTCATTGAACGCATTACGAGCAAAGCTAGCTGAGCCGCCAGCCTCGGGCATCATTGCTGTGCCCTCGGCATATGAAAGGGAGGTAAAGATATAGAAAATGCCCGCAATAAGTAAAACCACTGGAGTGGCCCCTAGCGCAATTACGGCTACAAGACCTAGGGCGTAATAAATAGATGAACCCACATTGCCATAGCCAGCGCTGAATAAGCCGAATACCCCCAATACTCTTCTCAGGGGATGAGCTTTAGCCCGCGGGCGACGAACGAATTGATCGCCAGGTTTAGGATGCCAGTTGCTTTCCAAATAATATCTCCTGTTAATTGTTCAGTCGATTCATGTCACCTGAGCGAAGCGAAAGGTCCAACGGGTATTAGAGATTTTTCGCCTTCGGCTTAGAATGGCAGTGAATGAACGGTTACATCTCCTGTTTTGCCTGGGCAAGTTTAATTTTCGCTGCAATTATTGTCAATCAATGATAAACTTTTTAATTCCTCAAGCCAAAGCATTGATTTCACCTCTTTTTGTAAATGATACTTTGCGTAATGCTGCAGCACCTGCTGCAATTCTGAAGACAGCCCGGGTTTCAATTTTACCCTTCTTGCTGTAGCGTAGTCACAATTCTCCCATAGGCGGAGAACTTTCAAAGCGTCAACTGAAAGAGGGCGAGCTGTAGGTTCTTTTTGACCGCACAGTGGGCACAGAATACCACCCTGGGCTGAACTAAAGAAATTGGCTAGCGGTCTCAATGAGGAATTACAATTGACACATTGATGTAGTTCCGGGATATAGCCAAGATAGTGCAGGAGGTGAAGTTCGAAGTAACGTAAGACGATTTCATCATTATCAGCCTTGTCCAACTTATGTAGTGTGTTGAGCACTAAATCAAACAGGGAACGGTTGGCATCGTTTTCCATAGTGAACAGGTCAACAAGCTCTAAAATATAAAAACCATAGGAGATGCACCATAAATCGTTTTTTAACTCCAGGAAACCATCAATAGTTTGACTTTGGGTAATGACGTCAAGTTTGCGCCCTTTGGCCAAGAATAGCAAACTGTGAGTTAACGGCGATACGTTGCCCCCCAGCTTACTGCTAGGACGGCAGGCTCCCTTGGCTACCGCCTTCAATTTGCCGAACTCGGGAGTATAAATAGTAAGGAGTTTGTCAAATTCGCCTAGCTTGGTTTGTTTGACGATAATGGCTTGTGTTTGGTAGTTTCGAGGGTTGCTCATCTACAATGTTAGTGGAACAACTGTCTGCCCTCAAGTGCCTGACTCAGGGTCATGTCGTCAGTATATTCCAGCTCGGCACCAAACGGTAATCCCCGAGCCAAACGACTAACTCGAATACCTAGAGGCGCAATTAGACGCTGAAGGTATATGGCGGTAGTCTCGCCCTCAATGTTCGGATTAGTTGCTAAGATCACTTCGCTGACGGCACCATCTTGAAGACGGTATAGAAGCTCCTTTATCTTTAGCTCAGCATGACCTATTCCTTGCGCCGGGTTAATAGCTCCATGAAGCACATGGTAAATGCCAGTGTACTTTCCCGTTCGCTCCAGTGGTATTATGTCAGAAGGCCTCTCTACTATGCAGATAACGGAATGGTCGCGCTCTTCATTCCGGCAAATCGGGCAAGGATCACAATCGGTGATATTGAAACAAACAGAGCAGAGGTTTAAGTTTTCCTTTAAAGCTAAAATAGCTTCAGCCAAAGCTTTAGCTTCTTCGTCCGGGTTGCTTAGTAAATGGTAGGTCAGCCGCTGAGCACTTTTAGGACCAATCCCAGGTAATCTACTGAATTCTCTAACTAATCTAGCTATAGGCTCAGCAACAAATGACATCTTTCTCCAACGTTTACCTAGCTGTTATTCTGAGCCGAACGCGAAGAACCTCTAATACCCGTTGGACCCTTCGCTTTGCTTAAGGTGATATAGAAATGGCTTAACGCTATCATCTTTCTAAAATAATCCTGGTATATTGAGGCCACCAGTCAATTTGCTGAGATGATTGTTAGCAAGTTCTTGCGATTTGGTAATTGCCTCATTAACTGCAGTCATGACCAGATCTTGTAATAGCTCAACATCATCAGCGCTGACCACCTCGGGAGAGATTTCCACGGAACGAATCCTTTGGTGTCCGTCTATCGTCACCTTGACTGCGTTGCCTCCACTGGTAGCCTCCACAATAACGTTGCCCAATTCCTCTTGAATCTTAGCCATCTTGGCTTGAAGCTGCTGTGCCTGACGCAACATTGACTTATCCATCTTATCTCCTTGTAGCTCTTAGTCCGCGATCCTAGCTCCCATATCTATAGCCGCCTGTATCAGCGGGTTCTGCATTTTTTTCTGAGGAGTAGTTTTCTTACGATCAACTAAGATACACTCTATTTTGTAAGACTGACCAAAAACCTCTTTAAGTTTTCTCTCTATCAAATGCCGATATTTAGCATCTTCTATCTTTTCCATATGGAAGGAATGATAGAAGCCTAATACTAGTATACCATCCTTAAGAGTTAAAGGTTCGCAAGCACTTCGTAAAAGGGCATCCAGATTACCACTGGAGCCCTCGCCGCGCAATGAGTAAATAAAATCCTTCCACCGACCATGTAAATAGTTAAAATCTTGAGAGTCCTTTACTTCCTCTAACTCCTCTTTCCCAACGCTAACATCGCTTGCAATGACAGCTTTATCTGTTACGGCGGGAGACTCAGTCTCTTTAATGGATTGGATTGATTCATGAATCATCTCGACACGTCCCGTCGTCTCAACAACATTAGTGATAGGTGCCTGTTTCCCTCTAGATGGAGACAGAACACACTCTACCAGCGCTAACTCCAGGGGTAGTGACGAATAACTATCAGTGCGAAATTCTATGCTGGAGAAAAGCCTTGTTGCACGTAGCAAATAGTCCAGTGTTACGTTAGCCATAAGCCTTTTCATTTCAGCTCTGTCTTCGGCAGTAATATCTAGAGTTCCTTCACAGCCCGACTTAATTAGTAATAAGTCTCGAAGGTACTCCATTAGCCCCAAATTGAACTGGCGAAGGTCAACGCCATCGCTATTAAGACCATTTATGGCTTGCAGCCCTGTAGGAAGGTCTCTATTGACTACACATTGTGCTAGCTGCCTTACTCTTGAATCGTTGCTACTTCCCAACGCTGCTTGAACCTGCTTAAAAACAATCTGGCTGCCGTGGTAGGCTATTAGCTGCTGCAATATATTTTCGGCGTCGCGCAGGCTTCCTGTAGCAGTACGAGCAATGAGCTCCAGGGAACTAGTATCAATATCAATCCCTTCCTTCTCACATATCATCCTCAGTTTGTCCGCAATCGCTCCTTGAGACAAGCGATGAAAGTTGAATCGCTGACATCTTGATACTATCGTTGGCATCATCTTATGTGCCTCAGTGGTAGCCAGAACAAAGATCACGTGAGGTGGCGGCTCCTCCATGGTCTTCAGTAGGGCATTGCAAGCCCACTCAGTAAGCATGTGGACTTCGTCTATTATGTAAACTTTATATTTGGCGAGGCTTGGAGCATAATTTGCTCTCTCCCTTAGATTACGGATTTCATCTATCCCCCGGTTACTGGCAGCATCCATCTCTATTACATCCAGGGATATCCCTTCTGTAATAGAGCGACATATATCACAATCATTGCATGGCTCGCCATCTACCTGGTTAGGGCAGTTGATCGCTTTAGCCAGGATACGTCCCGTGCTGGTTTTACCGGTGCCCCTAGGGCCACAGAAAAGATAGGCATGAGCTATCTTGCCATTTTTTACAGCCCGGCGTAGTGTTTCGGTTATCACTTCTTGTCCCACTACTTCAGCCAGAGTTTGGGGACGCCACTTGCGATAAAAGACCTCAGAACTCATCTGTTAGTTATTATACTCCTTGATTGCACTCCTTGAAACTCAATCATTCTAAGAAGTCGTTGGAAAAATTATAGACTAGGACTACCTTCAATGATAGAAATTGCCTCGTCATAATTCCTAGTTAAATTCTTAATGGCTTGCTCCAAAGAAGGTTTGAGCTCTTTCGGTGCCTTATCCAGGGCTGCCTGTAATTTGTCCAAATTAATAGTACGGCTATGACTCAGCATTATCACCATTTCACTTCTATCATCTTTCGCTGTTTCCTCATAACTTTCCGCTCTTTCAGACATAAATGGCGCAGGTGGTTGTGATGGGGACGCTAGTTTTGGAGCCATAGCTTGTGGTGTCGTTTCCAGCTCAATCTCAATACTTTTTTCTACTTCGCTTATATGGCTGTCAGCCTGCTCCGCCAACAGGAAGACCTTATCATCCCTGCCCTGACTAGCTATCCCAACTATCTCTGCCGTCCTCCGTTCAGCAAACTGAATATGAAGCTTCGCCTCTTCTACATCGGAAAAAGTTAATCCCAGTCTTATCTCCTCTGAAGCGAGCTTTACGGGATAAAGTGTCTGACCGGGCAAAGCGTTTACTGAGGCAGCCACTGTTCCTATGCCAGCAATAAAGATAATCAGAATGCTAGCTAGTGCAACCGCCCAACGCCTATGCCAGATAGGAACTTTAGCTCGTTTTTGCTCTGCTTTGACATAAAGCATTTCTTGAAGTTGGGAGCGAACTCTATCCTTAAACTCAGAAGTTGGCTGGATAGCCGAGGAACTTTGCATAACGGCGGAGCTAATTCGAAGTAGGGGCTCTAGCTCGTGAGCCTGCTTAGGATAAGCCTTGAGGCAATCCTCAATAGTTTCGCCCTTGAATATGCGCTCTATGCAATTGTTTAAGATATTCTGGACATTTTCAGCCATCTTCTACTCCTCATCTACCATCATCTTTCTTAATGCTACTACGGCATTATATTGCAAAGCTTTTACTGTACCCGTACTTTTACCTAAAGTCTTAGCTGCCTCAGCTATAGAAAGCTCAGCACCAAAGCGGAGAGAAATCACCTCACGCTGCGCTGGAGACAATTTCTTTATATTCTCATTCAATTCCTCAGCTTCGAGCTCGCGCTCAGCAATAGCCTCCGGGCTGGATCCATTAATGCGTATATTGTCATCCCAGCACTGTTTTTCCTGTTTGCTCTCTTTTCTCAAATAATCAATCACTTGATTATGGGCGATACGAAACAGCCAGGAAGTAAAGGGCAAATCCCGCCATTTATAAGAGCCAATTGCCTCCAAAGCTTTAACAAACACTTCCTGGGTCAAGTCCTCAGCCTCAGTTCGATTTCCTAACCTTAGATAAATATATCGATAAATTTTATCGAAATGCTCCTCATAAAGCTGAGCGAAGGCTTTTCCATCACCTTTTACTGCTTGAGTGACGACCTCTTTCTCAATAGACATCATGTGATGTCTATTATAAAAGAAAACGGATGGAAGGGGAAAAGGTTTAGGTGAGTAAAAGAACAGCCAGGCATTGAATAATCCTCATTAAGGCAGTGTAGGGTTTAAAAGATTAAAATAACTGAGGAGTATCTCATCATAGGAAAGGTAAAACAAGTTTTCGACGAGGACCTAATACAACAGAGAATTATGGAGACAGAACTCTACATCCGCAACGTTAAAAAACTTAGCTGGGTGTGTGACAGGCACAATAGAGCTTAGAGAATTTGTGGCGGCTGTCAATTTCTCAACAGCCGCTCACCGCTAGTAACTTACAACTAACAAATCCCGTTCTTATGACCTTACTTGCTGGCTTGCCTCTCAGCCCAGTTGCCTGCCCAAGGTACCTTCCACATCTTGCCAGATCCTGACTGAACCATGAGGATAATCCATAAAACGAATATCATAACACGAATGATTATCGCCAGAATCCAGCCGACAAATGGAATCCACATCAGGACAAACTGAGCAACTGTTAACACGCCGAAAGTCATGATAGACTGCCAAGCATGGAATTTGACAAACTTGCTTTTCTTCTCAAGTACCGCGAATACTATCCCCGTTATCCAACAGGCCACATAGCAAAGAAGCCCGGCTACATTGGCTGACATCCCTGTGCTACTCTCCGCTTGCGGCTTATTAGCCGCGCCTCCGGACGGCTCTACGGAAGCGCCAAATTCAGCACCGCACTTGGAGCAAAACTTAGCACCAGCGGGATTTTCAGTACCACACTTAGGACAAAACATATTCCACCTCCTTTATATTATCTTGCAGGAATCTTCACACGATTTCCCTCTCTCTTGAAGGAGGATGTTAGGCAGAGGCGAGTTCTCCACCACTCCTCCCCACTGGGAGAGGAGATGAAAGAAATCCTACAATCAACTACTAATTATTTAACATATGCTATAGATATGTCAATAGTTATTGTAGGTTACAACGACGGCGGGCTATAATGCTTAGGCTGGAAGATAAATGAAACATCTGGACGGAATCTTAAGTCAGGTCAGTAGGCCTGCTCGCTACACTGGAGGTGAGTGGAATGCCATTGTCAAGGAATGGGAAACAAAGTCTGTTCGAATTGCATTATGCTATCCCGAAATCTACGAAATTGGCATGTCTACTCTAGCGATACCTATCCTCTATGAGATATTGAATCGCCAACCAGATGTCCTGGCGGAAAGGGTTTATGCACCTTGGGTAGACATGGAAGCGATTATGCGCGGGCGAAATATCCCGCTTTTCAGTCTAGAATCTAGGCACCCACTAAAGGATTTCGATGTGATTGGCTTTTCCCTGGGCTATGAACTTACCTACACTAATGTATTGAATATTCTGGACTTGGCCCAAATCCCACTATTAAGCTCCGATAGGACAGATTCCTATCCCTTGATAATTGCCGGAGGAGGTTGTGCTTTTAACCCTGAGCCACTAGCTGATTTCATTGATTTATTTGTTATTGGTGAGGGTGAAGAAGTAATGCTGGAGTTATTAGAAGGTTTCCGTGAGTGCAGGCGAGATAAAAAGGCATTGCTGAGGCAATTAGCTCAGATCGATGGTATCTACGTCCCCTCTTTTTATTATATCAATTATAATCAAGATGGTACTGTTAACAGCATTTTACCCCAGATAGCTGAAGCCGAGCCAAAGATCAAACGCAGAATAGTGACTGAATTGCCTTTTCCCGTTACTAGACCAGTTATCCCTTATATTGAGACAGTGCATGACCGTGGCAACGTAGAAATCCAGCGAGGCTGCACCAGGGGTTGTCGTTTCTGTCAGGCAGGTATAATTTATCGACCGGTGCGAGAACGTCCACACGGAGAGATAATAACGGCGGTAGACGAGTTACTGAAAAACTGCGGCTATAGTGAAATATCTCTACTCTCGCTCAGTAGTGGAGACTACTCTGATATGGACAGACTACTCACACAGTTATCACAACAGTTTTACGGGGATAACCTGACTTTCTCTCTGCCTAGCCTACGTCTGGATTCCTCAGTGATAAAATTGTTGGACTTATTGCCAATACAACGCAAGCCAACCCTCACCTTCGCTCCTGAGGCAGGCAGCGACAGGCTACGGCGTGTTATAAATAAAGGTATATCTGAGGAAACTATATTGAATACGTTGGCCCTTGCTCTAGAAAGAGGATGGACGAATTATAAGCTGTATTTTATGATAGGGTTGCCTGACGAAACTCCAGAAGATATCTATGGCATTGTGGATTTGGTGGCTAAAATACGCCGGCTCGGGGGAAAGATTAGGCTTCGTATTAGTACCTCTATTCTTGTTCCTAAGCCTCATACTCCGTGCCAATGGCTAGCCCAGGAAACTGAGGAACATTTGTTATACAAATATGATATACTCCGAGATGGGTTACGCCGATTGAAAGTAGGATTTTCATGGGCCGATCCCAAGAGTAGCCAAATAGAAGCAACTTTATCTCGGGGCGACCGTCGTTTGGGAAATGTCATCCACCGCGCTTGGCAGATGGGTTGTAGATTTGACGCTTGGAATGAATACTTTGATTACCAGAAGTGGATTGACGCTTTCCAGCAATTCGGGCTCTATCCCTCTTTCTATGCCAATCGGGAACGATCCCTAGATGAGACTTTACCCTGGAGTCACATTACTACCGGAGTTAATCTTGAGTTTCTCCAAAAGGAATATCATAACATGTGGCAGGAACAGGAGACTCCAGATTGCCGTTATGGAAAATGTCATGCTTGTGGATTACAAGCTTGAGTTTATGATCTCTGTTTTTTAACTTAAATCAATAAGTTGACCGAAGGACTTAGCAGGAATAGAATACAGTGTGATTTATTATGCTGGAAGTTTTAACACAGAAGTTAAATAACGTATTTGATAGACTTAAGGGGAAGGGCAAGCTTAGTGAAGGGGATATTGATGAAGCTTTACGACAGGTACGGCTAGCACTTCTGGAAGCCGATGTGAATTTCAAAGTAGTCAAGGAGCTTCTATCTCGAATAAGGGAACGTGCTCTTGGTGCTGAAGTATTGCGTAGTCTGACACCGGGGCAGCAAGTTATCAAGATTGTAAATGAAGAATTAATTGCTATTTTAGGCAAGGAACGTAGCAATTTGGTTTCTGCTTCGAAGCCACCTTCGGTTGCTTTA
Organism: Chloroflexota bacterium; assembly: GCA_034190625.1. Taxonomy (GTDB): domain Bacteria; phylum Chloroflexota; class Dehalococcoidia; order GIF9; family AB-539-J10; genus CG2-30-46-9. The sequence continues at coordinate 2,947 of JAXHSX010000004.1, read as the reverse complement.
GTAGTGGGACTGCAGGGAGGTGGTAAAACTACTACGGCGGTAAAACTAGCACTTTGGCTCAAGCATGAGGGGCAACATCCTTTGTTAGTAGCTGCCGATACTCGCCGCCCTGCCGCCATGGAACAACTTAAATTGCTGGCAGCACAACATAGTATGCCTGTTTATCTTGACACTTTAACCGAAAAGGGAAGCAAGGTAATGCCACCGACCATTTGTTCCCGTGCTCTCGAGAAGGCGAAGGAATTAGCATCAAACTGGGTGATTGTTGATACTCAAGGGCGTTTGCATATTGACGAGGCTATGATGGCCGAGTTGGCTGATATTAAATCTGCCATAAAGCCTTCTGAAGTTTTACTCACGGTGGATGCCATGACTGGTCAGGAGGCAGTCAACATAGCTCAAGAATTTCATAGTCGAATCGGGCTTACCGGGCTTATTCTGACGAAGATGGATGGTGATGCTAGGGGTGGGGCTGCTCTATCTATTAGATTTATTACTGGAGTGCCAATAAAATTTCTTGGCACAGGTGAAAAGATTGATGCTCTAGAACCTTTTTACCCCGATCGTTTAGCTTCACGTATTTTGGGCATGGGAGATGTCCTCAGCTTCATTGAGCGGGTGGAGAAGACCATTGACCAAGAGCAGGCTAAAAACTGGGAAAAGAGAATACGCACCACAGGATTGAATTTCGAAGACTTTCTCAGCCAAATACGGCAAATTCAAAAGATGGGTTCACTTGGGCAATTAGTTGAGACACTAGGTTTTTCTAAGGTTGCTCCTTATTTGCCTGGCGATGGTGGTGAGGAGAGATTAAAAAAAGTGGAAGCTATTATCCTGTCCATGACTTATGAGGAGAGGCATAATCCTGCTATCATTGATGGCAAACGGCGTCGCCGTATCGCGCGTGGTAGTGGCACTACACCCCAGGATGTGAACCAGGCTATAAATCAGTTCTATGAAATGCAGAAATTGACCAAATCGCTAACGCGAGGTAAATTACCCAAGAATGCAATGAAAATGTTGGCCGATCGGCGTCACTCCAAATAATCCTTGAGTTTGCGGCTATGGCTAGGATGGCGTAGCTTACGTAGAGCTTTACCCTCGATCTGTCGTATTCTTTCCCGAGTCACATTGAATTCCTTACCCACTTCTTCCAAGGTTCGAGCATGTCCGTCTTTAAGTCCAAATCTAAGTTGTAATACCTTCTTCTCTCGCTCGCTAAGCTCATCAAGGACTCTATCTATTTGCTCCTTAAGTAGCTGTAGGGCAGCAGCTTCGGTTGGCGCTGGACTAGTTTCATCCGGAACAAAGTCACCAAGGCGACTATCTTCATCTTCACCGATTGGTGTTTCTAAGGATACTGGCTCGTGGTAAAACAAGTCTAAAATTTCATCCACTCTTTCCGGACTTATATTCAATCGCTCACCAATGACTTCGTGGTTTGGCTCATGTCCGAGTTCTTGAGTCAATTGCCGTGTTATTCGTAATAACTTATTAATCGTTTCTACCATGTGTACTGGAATACGTATAATACGGGATTGGTCAGCTATAGCACGAGTGATTCCTTGCCGAATCCACCAAGTGGCATAGGTACTAAACTTATAACCTTTTCTGTACTGAAACTTTTCTACAGCTCGCATGAGTCCTATGTTTCCTTCCTGAATAAGGTCAAGGAATGACATACCATGTCCGAGGTATTTCTTGGCTATACTAACTACTAAACGGAGATTAGCTTCGGTAAGATGTTTCTCTGCTTTCTTACCTTCAATTCTTACTTCCTCGAAGTAAGCTTCTAACTGTCTTTCCTGAGAACTCAATTCAGAGAGAAATTTCTCGTTGCTTAATAGGTTTTTTACTTCTTGCCATGAAGTTTCCTTCTCAACTAGGGAAAGTAACTGTGGAGGCAAGAGATAGCTATTTAGGGCAATATTTACAATAGCTTCTTCCACTGTAGCAGCTCCCTTACCCATCTTCTGGGCAATAATGGACACCAATGGTAAGTCGGTAATGCTGTCAACGATAGATCGAAAATTAGGATTTGTGATTGTCTCTATCATACCGTAGGAGTTACTAATATGTAGCTCTTCCTGGATAATCTGAATAATGGGATAGTATTTTAAAAGCTGGGTAATTAAGTGGATAACTGTGTCAACTCCTGATGGTAAGCTCTTGTTTTTCTTGAAATGCATATCTTCAGTTTTTCCCAAGTGTCTACCCTGCTCTATCTTGCGGGCAAGGGTCACTTCTTCACTGGAGGTAAGAAGTGGCACTCTGCCAATTTCTTGGAGGTACATGCGGGTAGAATCATCAATTATTTCATGTTCTTCCATCGCTACCTGAGGCACACTCTCCTCAGTAGGAATTTCACCAATATCTCCTAAAGCACTTCCTTCAGCAACGCTAAGTTTAGCCTCCTCTTCGGGAAGCTCGGGAGTTTCCTCTTTGTCTAGATCTAGTTCCTCATATTCTTTTTCGATTGGATTCATTGTTTGGTTTCCTTTGCCTCCGCATAAAGATTTCTTTGAGCTGCTGACTGGAATTTATTCCCTCCTCTTCCAGCTTGGTCAGCTCTGCACTGGTGTCTTCTTTCTCTCTGGAAAGTTCAAGGGTCGTTTTTTTAACCATCTCCAATGTCCGTGAAAGCCTCTCCTGAAGGCGAAGGGTACAATCGCGGAAAACAAGATCTCGTTCTCTATTACTTTCTTGTACTGGTGGAGGGAAACGCTTATTCAATAAATAGTATAAATGTTCTGATAAGGTGGTGTCAAGCTTGCCTTGTAGATAGGAAAGATCCCTGCAATCTTGCCATTGGATAAAAAGCTCACGGTTTTCTGTGTGTTGAAAATGCTCTGGCAGTAGTTCTTTAGTTAGCTCACAAAGTTCTGGGTATTGAAGTAGCAAAGCTAAACAATACTCCTCAACAGCACTGGAAGCAAAGTGGCGAGAG
>JAXHSX010000039.1:0-31477 GCA_034190625.1 Chloroflexota bacterium | reverse complement strand
ATGCATGAGTCCCAGCTTGGGGTGACTGATTTCGGGAGCGAGGAGATGTGGACTTGCGCCACCTGTGGGAATTGTGTTCAGCGATGTCCCCGTGGTGTAGAGATAATTGATGTCATGAGAGCCATACGCCGTGCTATAGTTAGTTTGGGCATTGGTGTTGTCCCTGATGCTCTCCGAATCTCAGCTAAGAATATTGCCGGTGTGGGTAATCCACTGGGCAAGGAACCGGGAGAGAGAGGTGATTGGGCTAAAGAGCTGGGAGTGAATAAATTTGCTTCTGGTACTGAGCTACTTTACTTCCCCTGCTGTATTCCCGCTTATGATCCTGATGTAAAAACAGTAGCTAGGTCTGTTGCTACTATCCTCAATAAGCTTGGAGCTAATTTTGGTATTCTAGGCAGTGAGGAGAAATGTTGTGGTGAAGCAGTTAGAAAGGCGGGGTATGAGGAGACTTTCCAAAGCCTGGCTCAAAGCAACATCACTGCTTTCAGCAGCAACGATGTCAAGACTGTAATAGTCTCCTCACCACATTGTTACCATACCTTTAAGAATGAGTATCCTGAACTCGGGGGTGAATTCCAGGTGATTCACATCACACAATATTTAGCCTCCCTTATCGACCATGGAAAGTTAAATTTTTCTAATGAGATAAATAAAAAGGTAATCTATTCCGACCCCTGTTATTTGGGGCGACACAATGACATATATGATGAACCAAGAAAGGTATTACAAGGTATTCCCGGCTTGGAATTGATAGAATTTCCCGATTCTCACGAGGAAGCTCTTTGTTGTGGCGGAGGCGGCGGTAGAATCTGGATGGATACCCCAAAGGAGGAAAGATTTTCCAACATAAGAGTAGAGCAAGCTCTCGAAAAGGGCGCCGATATAATAGCTGTGGCTTGCCCCTACTGCTTCCTTAATTATCGGGATAGTATACTCAGCATGGGCAAAGGAGAAGTTCTTCAACTGAAGGATATATCTGAGCTCGTCGCTGAAGCAATGTAATATAATGGAGAGTTAAAAATGGAAGAGGTAAAGATTGGTGTTTATGTTTGCTGGTGTGGATTAAATATCGCCGGCACCTTGGACTCTGTAGAGGTAGCCAAATATGCTGGCACCTTGCCTCATGTAGTGATTTCTCGCGATTATAAATATGTGTGCTCTGATCCGGGGCAGGACCTTATCAAAAAGGATATCAAGGAGTTGGGAATTAACAGAGTAGTCGTTGCTTCCTGCTCCCCAAGGATGCATGAGCTTACATTCCGAAAAACCTGTCAGGACGGTGGGTTGAATCCTTATTTATACGTTCAAGCCAATATCAGGGAGCAGTGTTCATGGCCTCATGCCACAGACAGGAAGTTGGCCACAGAGAAAGCCAAAGCTCTTGTGCGCGCTGCGGTAAGTCGCGTCTATTATGCTGACCCTCTGGAGACTAAGAATGTGCCAGTTAATCCTAATGTCTTAATTGTAGGTGCAGGCATCGCTGGCATCCAGGCTGCTTTGGATATCGCTGATGGAGAAAAGAAGGTTTACCTGGTGGAACGTAGTCCATCCGTTGGTGGACATATGATACAGCTTGATAGAACTTTTCCCACTTTAGACTGTGCAGAATGTATCCAAACCCCAAAGATGACCGATGTTGGTCACCATCCTTATATCGAATTAATGACCTTAAGTGAAGTCGAAGATGTTACGGGGTTTCTCGGCAATTTTAAAGCTAAAGTGAGACAAAAGCCCAGGTACATTGACATCGACCTGTGCAATTCGTGTGGGGAATGCGCCAAGGTATGTCCCGTTGAGGTACCTGACGAGTTTGAAATGGGCCTGCATATGAGAAAAGCGGCTTACCTCCCTCTCCCCCAAGCAGTCCCTGCCGCTTTTGCTATTGATAAAAAAGGCACTTCCCCATGTCGTATTGCATGTCCTGCAGGGGTTAATCCTCAAGGTTACGTCGCCCTCATTTCGCAGGGCAAGTTCAAAGAGGCTCTGGAAGTAGTTAGAAGAACCATGCCCTTTGCTGGAGTTCTTGGGCGTGTCTGCACTCATCCCTGCGAACTCGACTGCGAGAGAAGGGTATTCGACGAAGCCATTGCCATCCGTGCTCTAAAGCGATTTGTGGCTGACTACGAATTAAGGGTGGGAAGAGAGAAAGTAACTCCCATTGAGAAGACAAAAGACGAAAAAGTAGCCATTATTGGTTCCGGCCCTGCTGGGCTTTCATGTGCTTACGATCTAGTTAGAGAAGGTTACGCCGTTACTGTGTTTGAAGCTTTGCCTCAAGCAGGTGGTCTCCTGAGATACGGCATCCCTGAATACAGGTTACCCACAGAAATAGTGGATAATGATATAAGTTATGTACAAGAACTGGGAGTGGAGATCAAGACAAGCACACTAGTGAAAGACCTCGGCGACATTTTCGAGCAGGGATATAAGGCAATTTTCCTGGCGTTTGGTGCGGAGGCAAGTCAAAAAATGGGGATCCCCGGCGAGGATACCAGCGGAGTAATCTATGCCCTGGACTTTCTCAAGTTGGTGAACTCTGAAACGAAACCTACCCTGGTGGACCGTCGAGTGGCAGTTATTGGTGGTGGCAATGCTGCTGTTGATGCTGCTCGGGCATCATGGCGCCTTGGGGCAAAAGAGGTTACCATCGTTTATCGCCGTTCTCAAGCTGAAATGCCCGCTATAAGAACAGAAATTGAGGAAGCTGAGGAGGAAGGAATCAAATTCCACTTCCTAGCAGCGCCAGCTAAAATCCTCTCCAAAGATAATGAATTGTCCGCCATAGAATGTATTAAGATGGAGTTAGGCGAAGCAGATGTCAGTGGCCGCCGACGCCCCTCACCTGTTAAGGGATCCGAATTCACCATCAATGTTGATAATGTCATCATTGCTATTGGCCAGACTGTGAATAAAGAAGCTTTGCCGAAAGAACTTGCTTATACCGGCTGGGGTACGCTCGAGGTCAACCCTGTTAGTCTTCAAACGAATATCGATGGCGTCTTTGCCGGCGGCGATGTTGTCTCCGGCCCTGCGGATGTTGTTACAGCCGTTGCTGCGGGTAAGGAAGCAGCCATTTCTATCGATCGCTATATAAGCGGAGTTAGCCTTACAGAGGAAAGACAAACAACACCCAAAAAGGTAGAGCAGGTGTCAAAAGAAGGAGTCAAGTCAAAAGCAAGGGCTAGCACACCGATACTCAATCTCAAAGAGAGAAAAGGCTCGTTTACTGAGGTTGAACAGGTCTTCGATGAAAAAACAGCAATTGAGGAAGCCAAGCGTTGTCTCAACTGCGGCGTATGCTCAGAATGTTTGGAATGTGTTAGGGTTTGTGATCAAAAGGCGATTAATCACAATATGGGGGATGATCTTGTTGAAGTCGAAATAGGCTCGATAATTCTGGCTACTGGATATGATCAATTCGATCCCAGTGTTATACCTCAATATGGGTATAAAAAATACGATAATGTCCTGACTGGGCTCGAATTTGAAAGGATAACCTGTGCTGGAGGGCCAACTGCAGGAAAGATTCAACTCAAGGATGGTCGAGAACCAGAGAGTGTGGCTATAGTACACTGCGTCGGCAGCCGTGATAAGAATTATCACGAATATTGCTCGCGAGTTTGCTGCATGTATGGACTCAAGTACGCCCACCTGATAAAAGAGTTTACCAAGGCTGAAGTATATGAATTTTATATCGACATGCGTTGTTTTGGAGAGGCTTACGAGGAATTTTACAAACGTTGCTCTGAGGAGGGAGTTAATTTCATAAGGGGCAAGGTAGCTACAGTAACAGATCAAACGACAAGTGAAGAGGAACAGGGGAAACTAGTTGTCGTGGCTGAGGATACATTACTAGGAAAGATGATCCGTGTCCCGGCAGACATGGTCATTCTCTGTGCTGCTCTAGAAGCTCGGTCTGACGCAAGTGATGTTGCCAGTCTCTTTACTATAGGTCAAAGAGCTGACAGATTCTTTCTGGAAACCCATCCCAAGCTTGCCCCAGTAAACACGCCCACAGATGGGGTTTTCATAGCCGGGTGCTGCGTGGGGCCAAGGGATGTCCCTGACACCGTGGCTCAGGCCTCGGCAGCAGCATCTAAGGCTTTGTCGCTAATAAGCAAAGGCATGGTCACGACCTTGGCAACCGTAGCCCACGTGGATGAAACTATCTGCCACGGATGCGGGCGCTGTGAGGAGATCTGCATTTTCCATGCTCCTACTATCATCAGCAATAATGGAACCGTGGTTTCCAACATAAATGAAGCCTTATGCAAAGGATGCGGAGCCTGCGCTGTTGTCTGCCCCACAGGAGCAATATCAGTTAGGCATTTCACCAAACAGGAACTAGATAGTTTAATTGATGGCTTATTGGAGGTGCAACATGCCTGAGTTCGAACCACAGATTGTCGCTTTCTGCTGCAATTGGTGTACTTATGCTGCAGCCGATTTGGCTGGAACAAGTAGAGTCCAATACCCTTCTAATGTCTTCATTGCGAGGGTAATGTGCAGCGCGATGGTAAGTCCTGAATATGTTCTTAGAGCTTTTGAGAATGGTGCCGACGGAGTCATAGTCTCCGGGTGTAAGTATACCGATTGCCATTATGTTGATGGACCGGTGAAGTGCGATGCTATGTATGCAAAATTAAAGAGGCTGGTTCATGTCCTTGGTTTAGAGGATGAGCGGCTAAGACGCGAAATGATAGCCACCTCCGAAGGAACGGTATTCGCCAGGATAGTTGAGGAATCTGTCAATCAACTCAAGAAATTAGGACCTTCACCCTTCAAAGCTAAAACGGAGGCCGTAGCGTGAATTTAGAGGATATTATTCAAGAAACTAATACCCACTATTGCCTGGAGTGTGGCAAGTGTACCAGTGTATGTCCCGTCGCCAAATATGATCCTTCCTTTTCTCCTCGGAGGATGATTGAAAACGCTCTTTTGGGATTCGAGGATGAGTTAACCTTCAATCAGAAACTTTTTTCCTGTCTGACTTGCTACACATGCTCGCTCAGGTGCCCCAGTGACGTTGATTTTCCTGTATTTATTCAGAAAGCGAGAGGTATTGCCCAAAATAATGGACAGCATGGAATCTGTGCTCACGCAGGACAATTACAATCTTTGGCACGACTTATGGCAAGCCCTGAAATTAAACAAAGTAGGTTGGAATGGCTAAAAGGGATTGATGGTTCTGCTCTATATCGCATTTCTGATACAAGCGACGTTCTTTTCTGGGTCGGATGTGCTCCATATTTCGAACCTATCTTTGAGGATATTGAATTTAGTGCTCTTGATATCACCAAGGCAAGCCTAAAAATTTTAAACCTCTTGGGTATAGAGCCTAAATTGCTTCCAAACGAAAAATGCTGCGGACATGATGCACTCTGGACCGGTGACATAGTAACATTTAAGAAACTAGCCGAATATAATGCGGCGCAAATCAAGGAAGCAGGGATCAAGAAAATCGTTTTTTCCTGCCCCGAGGGTTATCGAACATTCAAGCTAGACTATCCCAATTACGTTGATTTGGGTTGTGAAGTACAGCATATTTCCGAATTTCTAGCGGAGAAGATAGAGAAAGACGGGCTGAAATTTAAAGAGATCGAAAAGAAGGTGACCTATCAGGATCCCTGTAGGTTGGGGAGGCACTTGGGTGTTTATGACGCGCCGCGAAAAGTACTCGAATCTATTCCTGGCATAGAATTAGTGGAAATGCCATATATTAAGGAAGAATCTATTTGCTGTGGTACCAGCGCTTGGACAAATTGTGACTCCTGTTCCAATATGATAAGGATGCAAAGACTATCTGAGGCCAAGGCAACAGGAGCAGAGACACTTATAACTTCTTGTCCTAAATGTCAGACTCATTTCAGGTGTGCCATGGTGGATAAAGGAGACCTAAAGCGGTCAATGCCAGAGATTGAGGTCATGGATTTGGTAAGTTTGGTAGCAAACGCTATGGGAGACTAATAATGAACGGAGAAAATGGACATAACTCAATACTAGTGGTTGGTGGTGGAATAGCTGGGATTCAAGCCTCTCTTGATTTGGCTAATATGGGCTTTAAAGTCTATTTAGTAGAAAAGACGCCCAGCATCGGGGGAAGAATGTCACAGCTGGACAAAACCTTTCCCACTAATGATTGCGCTATGTGTATTCTGGCCCCTAAAATGATAGAGGCAAGCCAGCATTCTAATATTGAACTTCTGACCTATTCTGAGCTCAAAGAGGTATCGGGAGAGGTTGGAAATTTCCAGGTTAAGGTTGAAAAGAAGGCAACATACGTTGATTGGGATAAATGCACTGGCTGCGGTCTTTGCACGGAAGGATGCCCTGTCGTAATACCGGATGAATTCAATCGAGGACTAGGAAAAAGAAAAGCCATCTTTATGCTCTACCCTCAGGCTGTTCCCAAGAAATGCGTAATCGACAAAAGGGAAGACCGTCCTTGCAAAGCAGCTTGTATGGACGCTTGTCCTGCTCATACTAATGTGCCTGGATATATTAAACTCATTGCAGAAGGTCAGTTTAAAGAGGCTTATAAACTCATAAGGGAAACAAACCCTTTCCCTGCCTCCGTCGGCCGGGTTTGCTACGCCCCTTGTGAGCAAGCTTGTAACCGGGGTCAAATCGATGAATCTATGGCTATTCGTGACCTCAAGAGAGTTCCCGCGGAGCAGTGGAACATCGTGGAACTTGAAGTCCCAACTATTGTAAAAACGGATAAAAAAGTAGTAATCGTGGGTGCTGGTCCCGCTGGCCTTACTGCTGCCAATGATCTTGCTTTAAAGGGTCATAATGTGACTGTCTTCGAAGCCCTCCCTGAACCCGGGGGCATGCTTCGTGTTGGCATTCCCGAATATCGCCTGCCCAAGCAAATTTTGCGTAAGGAAATAAATTATATCCAAAAGCTTGGTGTAGAGATAAAAACAGGCATCCAGGTTGGCAAAGACATTACCCTACAGGAATTGAGAAAAGATTACGATGCCATTTTTATCGGTATTGGGGCACACGGTGGCATGAAGCTTGGAGTAGAGGGCGAAGAGACTCCGGGAGTTATAGAGGGAGTAAGATTCCTCCGTGATGTAAACCTGGGGACAAAGGTAGAGATAGGAAAGAAAGTAGCAGTAATCGGTGGAGGTAATACAGCTATTGATTGTGCCCGCACGGCGAGACGCCTTGGAGCAGAAGATGCAACTATTATCTATCGTCGTTCCCGTACTGAGATGCCAGCGGCTGAGGAAGAAATAGCAGCAGCAGAGGAAGAGGGAATAAAAATCGAATTCCTGACTAACCCAACACGCTTCTTGTCCCAGAATGAAAAGCTTGCCAAGATCGAGTGTATAAAAATGCAATTAGGGGAACCAGATGCTAGCGGTCGTCCTCGACCTGTCCCTATCAAAGATTCCGAGTTCACTATTCCAATGGATACGGTTATTGCTGCCCTAGGACAGGCTACTGAGACAGAGTTCGTCAAAGAACTGGAAGTCTCGCTTTCTAAGAAGGGCACGGTAGAAATTGATACCAAGACTGGGGCAACAAACATCGAGGGAGTGTTTTCCGGCGGTGATGTAGTCACTGGCCCCGCTTTCGTAATAAATGCCGTAGCAGCAGGCAAAACAGCTGCTCGTTCAATCGACAGATACCTTAAGGGGGAATCGATCGAGGTTGCGGTGGAAGAGAAAGAACCGGAGAAATTCTCTGAGAAAGAAATGGATGACCGTAAGAAACGCTTTCCTGCTGCAAAGAGAATAAAGATGCGAGAGGAACCTGTCGCACAGAGGGTAAAGGATTTCCGTGAAGCAGCTCCGGGATATTCTCTGGAAGAAGCTGTAGAGGAAGCTTCACGTTGCCTTGCAGGACAAATAGAAGGGTGCATCGAATGCCATGAGTGTGAACGACGATGCGATGCGAATGCCATAGTATACACAATGAAAGGTAAGGATATTAAAATCAATGTAGGTGCGATTATTGTCGCTACTGGCTTGGATTTCTACGACATCTCAGGGCTTGAAGAGTATGGCTATGGAAAGATAAAGAACGTTATTACAGCCATAGAATATGAGAGACTAACCGCAGCATCTGGACCTACTGTGGGATCGCTTGATAGGCCATCTGACGGGAAAATCCCTCATAATATAGCTTTCATTCAATGCGTCGGCTCCCGCGATTTCAGGTATCAACCATATTGTTCTAGCGTCTGTTGTATGCATGCTACCAAAGAGGCAATGATGGCATACGAGCATGAACCCGGGACGAAGTCTACTGTCTTCTATATGGATATGAGAGCTGTAGGCAAAAGGTTCCAGGAGTATATCGCTAGAGCTAAAAAAGACTACAATGTGGCTTATATCAGAGGTCGCCCCGGCAGGATCGAAGTTAACCCCGAGAATGATAACCCTATTATCTGGTACGAAGATACCACTACTAGTGAAATAAAGAAATTTGAGGCAGAAATAGTGGTTCTTGCTCAAGCGATGATTCCTCAAATCAATAAGGAGCTAGCAAAAATACTAGGTATAGAGTTAGATGAAAATGGTTTTGTGAAGATCCCAGATAACTTGTCACAACCCTTAGATACTACGAAGCCTGGCATCTTTGCTTGCGGCTATGTCCACAGTCCGCGGGACATCCCGGACTCAGTAACCCAAGCTTCAGGAGCAGCAGGTAGAGCTGCTGAGGCGCTAACAGGAGGTAGTTAAAATGGAAGAGCCGCGTATTGGCATCTTCATATGCCATTGTGGCAGGAATATAGCAGCATATGTGGATGTTTCTGAACTAGTAGAATATGCCAAGGGGTTGCCTCACGTTGTGCACGCTGAGCGCAATATCTATACTTGCTCTGAAGAGGGAATATCAGCGATTAAGAAGGGCATTCAGGAGCATAATCTTAACCGCGTCATAGTAGCTTCTTGCACACCTAGAACACATGAGCCACTTTTCAGGTCTGCATGTGAGTCCGTCGGCCTGAATAAATATCTTTTCGAGTTTGTTAACATAAGAGACCAGTGCTCCTGGGTTCATATGGATGATACGGTGAAGGCTACTGAAAAAGCTAAAGACCTCATTAGGATGGGAGCAGCCAAGGCCAGATTGCTGCAGCCGCTAGAGGAAATTGAGATTCCAGTCAATCCTTCTACCTTAGTAATAGGTGGCGGAATTGTAGGAATGGAGGCAGCTCTAACTCTAGCCAACCAGGGTTTCCAAGTTCACCTAGTAGAAAGAGAAGGAGAACTCGGGGGAACTCTCCGCAGTCTGTATAAACTTTTCACCAGTAATGTAGAAGCAGCAAAGATAATCGATCCTCTTATTAAGAAAATTGACAGTCATCCCAAGATCGAGACTCATCTTTCAACTAGAGTGAAGGAAGTCGGCGGATTCATAGGTAATTTCGATATCGTTGTGGACCAAGCTGGAAAAGAGAACGGATTCAATGTAGGTACTATCATAGTGGCAATCGGTGCTGATAAGTTAAAACCTGTCGGTCAATATGGCTATGGTGAAATGCCCAATGTCATCACACAACTCGAGTTAGAGGAGCGGTTGAAGAAGGGGGAATCTGTAGGGCAAAACATCGTCATGATCAATTGTGTAGGAGCTCGAGTTCCGGAGAGAACTTATTGCAGCAGAATTTGCTGTATGACTGCACTTAAAAACGCTTCCCTTATTAAAGAAGCAAACCCTCAGTCAAAGGTCTGGATATTGCATCGAGACATTATGGCGTATGGTGAAGATTTCGAGAATTATTATCGAAGATCTATGGAGCTAGGAGTCAGATTCATCAGATATAGCTTGGACAGACCTCCTCAAGTCATCGGAGAAGGTAAAGCCGAGAAGATAAATATGTACCATGTGCTACGAGGAGAGGAAATAGAGCTTGCCTGTGATACGCTTGTTCTCACTACACCGCTTATCCCCTATGAGGATAACCAGGAAATTTCCCAGATGCTTAAGTGCTCATTGGATGAGTTTGGTTTCTTACTGGAAGCACATCTGAAGCTTCGCCCGGTGGAATTTGCCATGGACGGTATTTACCTTTGTGGTTCAGCACGCTGGCCTACAGATACGGTCGAAGGAATTTCTCAAGCTTATGCTGCCGCTGCAAAGGCAGCGGGGCCATTGAAAATGGGCTATGTATGGCCTGAGGCCATAACTTCCTCGGTTAATGCGGATATGTGCTCAGGATGTGGCACATGTGCTTCCCTTTGTCCATTTGGAGCCATGCAACTTATACCCCAAAATGGAGAAAGAGTAGCTCAGGTCACTGTAGCTCAATGCAAGGGTTGCGGCACTTGTGGCGCTGCCTGTCCCTCTGGAGCCATCACCATGAATCATTTCACAAATCAGCAGATTATGGCGCAACTGGAGGCAGTCATCGCGTAGTCGAGCCCTATCATTATAAGATAAAGGAGACCAGGCAGTGATAATAACAAGTCAAAAACCTTTAGATGAAATTTTGGATTTCCTATCCCCTTACAATTCCATCATAATCGCAGGCTGCGATGGCTGTACCCAGCCACCACGAGGCTTGAGGGAGGCTAAAACCTTGGCTCAATTGCTTGATCTTGGCGGAAAGTTAAGAGGCAAGAATTTCAAGTTTAGGGCTATTACATTGCCTAAACAATGCGATTCTTACCTGACCATTACTTCACTTCAGCCTCAAACAGAGGGTATGGAAGCTATCTTATCGTTAGCTTGTGGCCTGGGCGTACAAACTATATCTCAAGTCCTACCCGATCTACCTGCCTTTCCCGCTCAAAACACTCTCTTTATCGGGTCGGAGATCAGAGAGGATAGCACTCTCGAGGAAAGATGCGCTGCCTGCGGAGATTGTATGTTAGCTTTAACCGGCGGTATTTGCCCTATTGCCAGATGCGCCAAATCTCTGCTTAACGGCCCCTGTGGTGGCTCACAATACGGTAAGTGCGAGATCGATCCTGAAAAAGACTGTGCCTGGGATCTGATTATTAAACGCCTGGAGAAACTAGGCAGATTGTCCGTCTTAGAGGAAATTCAGCCTCCCAGGAATTTTGCGCAGGTGGCTAGACCCGGAATAGTCAAAGAATGAAGCTCCAGCGGGGAGAAAATTGTTATACACAGAATACCGCTAATTGTGCTTCATCATCCCAAATTATGCGTCTAGCTTTAATTCAATATCATTTTTTACAATGATTAAGATACCTTATGCGTTATCTGGGACCATATGAAGTTAAAAATAACTTATTTTTTAGGGTAGAGAAACCTACTTTTTTTTAATTAGCTACAAAACTGCCTTGACAAAAAGAATTATCTCGGTATAAACTGTATGCATGGTTGCTCATATATGCATACAGTTTAAAGGCGGTTCACATGCAAAGTGCATTGAATTTATTTAAAGCCCTCTCAGATGAAACGAGGCTCAGGATTGCAAACTTGGTTCTGGAACGAGAATGCAGTGTCTGCGAAATAGCTCAAGCGATGATGATACCCCATACTCGCGCTTCTCGTGGATTGACCGCCCTATGCAATACAGGTTTTTTAAAAGCAAAGCGTGACGGCCTCTGGGTGCTATATTCAATTGACGATGAACGTATAGGGAAATCCTATAGTTGTTTCCGACAGCTTATTCAAACCGCCCTTGAAGGTAATGCAGTTAGTAACAGCGACAAAGAGCGACTGAAGACTACAGTGCGGGAGAGTCCATGTGTAAAGCGTACGAAATCTCTGGACATCTAGCTGCTAATAATAAAATGTGGGATAATTTAAAATTGAAAGGAATTATGATGGATAATGGATTTGAGCCAAAAATCGTCGGAATTTGTTGTAACTGGTGTTCTTATGCTGGCGCGGACCTCGCTGGTGTCTCACGATTCCAATACCCCTCCAATATAAAAATAATTAGGGTGATGTGCAGTGGCAGGGTTGATCCTACTTTCATACTCAAAGCTATTGAAGCGGGAGCTGATGGAGTTCTCATTACCGGTTGCCATCCTGGCGATTGTCATTATATTGCAGGTAATTATAAAGCAGCACGACGTATCCCATTACTCAAGAAAATGTTGAGCCAATTTGGGATAGAGAGTGAAAGAATTCGGCTGGAGTGGGTTTCCGCTTCTGAAGGAGCAAGGTTTGCCGAGGTGGTTACCGATTTCACCAAAACGGTAAAGGAACTTGGGCCAGGTCCGTTTAGAAAGCAACAATAAATAATTTAGTAATAGATGGAAGTTATAATACATGAAAAGGTTAAATAAGGAGAGTGAACATGGCTAAACCAAAGGTTGCTTTTTATTGGTGTGCTTCGTGTGGTGGATGTGAAGAGGCAGTGGTAGATCTTAATGAAGATATATTAAAAGTGACAGACGCTGTGGATATTGTCTTATGGCCAGTTGCGTTGGATTTTAGAAGGAAGGATGTTGAGGCTTTAAGCGATGGAGAAATCGCAGTGAGCTTCATAAACGGTGCTGTGCGGACAGAGGAGCAAGAAGAGATGGTAAAATTACTTAGGGAAAAATCTGGTCTTGTAGTTGCCTTTGGGTCTTGTGCCCATCTGGGAGGGATACCTGGCCTAGGGAATTTCTGTACCAGGGAGACAATCTTCCAGACGGCGTATAAGGAGACCCCGTCCACCGAAAATCCAGAGGGAACAGTTCCACAGGAGAAGACAGACATCGGAATTGGTGTACTCACCCTGCCCGAATTATATAACACGGTAAAGACATTAAATCAAACTATCCCTGTGGATTATTACCTTCCGGGATGTCCACCACCGCCTGATTTAATAATGAATGCCATAAATGCCATACTCACAGGGCAACTACCAGATAAGGGGACAGTCCTTGCTCCTAACAAAGCGCAATGCGATACTTGCCCAAGAGCAGATACAAAACCAGAGAAGCTATCAATGGCAGAGATAAAGAGACCCTGGGAGATTAAAATCGACCCTGAGAAATGCTTCCTGGTGCAAGGGCTAATTTGTCTTGGGCCAGCCACTCGTTCAGGATGCGGAGAAACATGCATTAGGGCTAACATGCCATGCAGGGGTTGTTTTGGTCCTATAGATGGTGTTATTGACCAAGGAGCAAGAGCGCTTTCAGCAATCGCCTCTATATTAGGACTTGAAGGTGAAGAGAAAATGACAGAGGAAGATAGCCAGAAACTAATTGATCAAATCGCAGACCCCGCGGGAACATTCTACAGATTTAGTTTGCCATCCTCCCTGCTTACAAGAAAGAGGATGGAATACACAGGAGGATAGAATGAAAAAAATAACGATAGACCCAATAACCAGACTGGAAGGACATGGAAAGATAGAAATCTTTCTCAATGATGACGGAGACGTTGACAGGGCTTACCTTCAAATCCCCGAGCTTCGAGGCTTCGAGGAATTTTGTATAGGAAGGCCAGCAGAGGAGATGCCAAGAATAACAACCATGATTTGTGGAGTGTGTCCTACCGCTCACCACATGGCGTCGACTAAAACCCTGGATGACCTTTGGAAGGTTGAGCCAACTTCGACAGCGAAGAAAATAAGAAGATTGATGTACAATGCTTTCACGGCTGAAGACCATATATTGCATTTCTTCTTCCTCGGAGGTCCCGATTTCATTGTTGGCCCAACGGCACCCGCCGCAGAAAGAAACATCCTGGGAGTGATTGGCAAAGTTGGGCTGGAAGCTGGCGGGAAAGTAATAGAGATGAGGAAGAGGCTGAGGAATGTTTTAAGAATAATCGGAGGCAAGCCTGTCCATCCTAGTATGGGTCTACCTGGAGGAGTGTCAAAAGCAATCAGCGAGGAGGAAAGGAAAGAGATTATAGAGGCAGGGAAATATGCCGTGGATTTCTGCCAGTTTGCCCTGAGTGCTTTTGATGACATTGTACTGAAAAATAAGGATTACGTCGACCTTATCGTTGGAGATGTCTTTAAGCACAGGACTTATTATATGGGGCTGGTAGATGAGAACAATAAGGTAAACTTCTATGATGGCATGATTAGAGTGGTTGACCCCAATGGTAAGGAGTTTGCCAAGTTCAGGCCCCAAGAATATCTGGATCACGTCAGGGAACATGTTGAGCCCTGGAGTTATATGAAGTTCTGCTATCTAAAAAATGTCGGTTGGAAGGGGTTTACTGACGGGGAAGATAGCGGCATTTACCGGGTAGCACCATTAGCTCGACTTAATGCATCCGATGGGATGGCCACCCCGCTAGCCCAAGAAGCCTATGAAAAGATGTACGCAACATTAGGTGGAAAACCGGTTCACAATACCCTGGCTTTCCACTGGGCTCGACTCATTGAGGCGCTTTGTGCTTCAGAACGGGTAGTGGAGCTTTCTCATGACCCAGAACTTACCTCTCCTGATACTGTAAATCTGCCAACTGAAACTCCCAGAGAGGGCATCGGGGTAGTAGAAGCACCAAGAGGGACTCTTTTTCATCACTATCAAACCGATGAGCGAGGGATTCTTACCAAGGTCAACTTAATTGTGGCCACGACAAACAATATGGCTCCAATTGCTATGTCAGTCGAGAAAGCAGCTAAGTCACTGATACACAAAGGCGAGGTCTCTGACGGTCTTCTCAATATGGTTGAGATGGCATTCAGAGCCTATGATCCTTGCATGGCCTGTGGCACGCACACGCTACCCGGACAGATGCCTTTAGAGGTACTCATCCGTGATTACCAGGGAAATGAACTTCGGAGGCTAAGCAGGAATCTTCGTGAGTTTTAAAGACCGAATAAGCTAATGTGGAGACTAGATAATGCGTAATATTTTTCGTAAGAGGGAAAAAACAGGGAAAGTCAAGGAAGAAAAGATTAGTTCTCAAAAAGACCGGGCTCGGGTCGAGGAAGTGATTGATGAGATGAGCGGGAAGGTATACTTGCCTCCCTGCCAGATAGCTTGTCCTATCGGAGAGGATATTCAGCGAACCAATACCATGATCTCACTTCTCCCTCTGAACACCCAAGAGGCTTCCAGTCAGATAATAAAGATAGGTGATGAAATTTTTGATAAGAATCCTCTATTCACAGTATGTGGTTATATCTGCGGACTATGTGAAAAAGAGTGCAATTATAAAGACCACACTGGAGCAGTGAGAAGGAGAATGCTCAAACGATTTCTCTCCGATTACTATATTCCATATCTGGAGACCAAACCCCCATTTGCTTCCCCTGGCAAAGGAAAGATTGCTGTGATCGGAGGAGGACCTGGTGGATTAATGTGTGCCTACATGCTAAGTAAAAAAGATTATTCCGTAACTATCCTGGAAAAAGATTCCCAGCTAGGAGGTGCTCTCGGGTATATTCCCCGTTATCGCCTTCCCAGAGATGTAATGGACATTACTATGAATAACTTAGTAAGAGTTGCCAATGTCAAGGTTGAATATGGGGTCAAAATGGGCAATGGAGGTAAAACCCTGAACGACCTTAAAGCGGAAGGCTACAAAGCCGTATTCATTGCCACCGGTACTCCTTCCCCCAGACCACTCACCTTCGAAAGGGAAATGGTAGAAGGGGCAGATATGGAGGGAGTCATGTTCGGATTGAATCTACTCTACGATGCGAATCGAGGGAATGTTTCCCCTGGACTCTTTCAGGGCAAAAGAGTGATAGTAGTGGGAGGTGGTAATGTAGCATTTGATGTTGCAAGAACCGCCCGACGACTTGGTGGAGATATTTCCGTCGTATGTCTTGAATGTCAAGATAAGTGCTTTAAAGATGGAATTCCGGCTGATATAGAAGAAATAGAAGGCGCTAACGAAGAAGGAATAAAGATAACTTATTCTCGTGGAATAAACAAGATAATTGGTGAGAATGGACAATTCAGAAAAATAGAATGCCCCCGATGTACATCTGTCTTTGATGAAAGCGGATTCAATCCAAAGTTTGACCTTAATGATATAATATATCTTGAAGGCGATGTGCTGCTGGTCACCATTGGGCAAGGCCCAGAGCGAGCATTCTTACAGCAGGGAGACTTGATAAACGATAAAGGCAGGCTTGATGTTGATCCGTTTACTCTCATGAGTAATCGCAAAGAAGGAATTTTTATTGGGGGTGATGTGAAGCGGATAGGTTTTGCCGCAGATGCTATGAGAGATGGGATGATAGCTGCAGAATCCATAGACCGCTACTTAAAGGGCGAAGACCTTAAAGTTGGACGAGAAAGAGAATATGAAGGTGCAGCTATCCCAAAATCTATAGACTACAAAGCTCAACCCGAACTAGTATGGGCTCCTGTAGAAGAAAGGCTAAACTTCGAAATCTTTGAGAAAGGATTCACTCTAGAAGAAGCAGTAGAAGAGGCTCGAAGGTGTCTCTGCTGTGGCCCATGTAGGAGTTGTAAAGCATGTGTGGCACTAGAGCTTCAGTTCGAGATACCGGAGATTGAAGTAAATCAAGAGCTATGTAGCGGGTGTATGGTTTGCATCGCACTATGTCCTTATAGCGCCATCCAACTTGAAAAGTCCGAGAAAGGGTCAGTAGCACATATAGACGACCTTAAGTGCAAGCGATGTGGTGTATGTATCGCTGCCTGTCCTTCTGAAGCAATTGCTAGCAAAGATAAGCTATTAGAGACTATAGCCCATACCTACGCAGCATTATGATTCTCCAAAATAATTAAAAAGGAGAGGATTGATTGGAACTATCAGACAATAAACAAAAAGTTGCCCTTAGAATAAACGAGGAATCCTGTAGCAGCTGTACTATGTGCGCCTCAGCTTGTCCTTTTGACGCAATAAAAAAAGACTCTGAAACAGGCAAAATGCTCCTGGAGATAGAGAAGTGTCAGTCCTGCGCAATTTGCTACTCCACTTGCCCCGCTGGAGCTATCGACGTTATTTACTACGATATAGATTCCTTGTTCAGATACATAAAGAGGGCAAAGCAGGAATATGAATCCGATTCATTAGTTATTATGTGTAAAGGATGTGCCCCGGATTTTGAAGATGTGGGGAAGCTCTTCGGAACTTCGAACTTCATACCCTTGTCTGTTCCCTGTGTTGGTCGTATCCCATCAGAGATATTATTGAAAATTATTCCCCTAGGTATAAAAAGCATCAACATCCTTGCCTGTGATGAGGATTACTGCCGATTTGACAGGGGGAGCTCAATAACCGGCCGCAGAGTCATAGCACTTAATCTTGTGCTAGAACAGCTTGGCTATGGCAAAGATATGATCAAGCTTAAGCGGCATACCCTGAAAGTCAAAGTAGATAGGAATAAATGTATCGCTTGTGGTAACTGTGCATTCTATTGTCCCTACGATGCTGCCAAACTAGAGAGCGGAGCGGCTAGCTTCGACCTAGAATTGTGCCGTGGCTGCGGCTTATGTGTCACCCTATGCCCCGCTTTCGCTTTAGATCTCGATCACTGGGAAGAAGATCTCATATCAGCATTAATATCTAAGCTATCCTCAGAGATGAAAACACCAAAAATTATGGTATTTCGTTGTCAATGGTCCACTTTTCCCCCACTTGGTGAAGAATTTGATTCTAATGTTCGTGTTATAGATTTACCCTGTGCTGCGAGAGTTGATCCCCTGCATATCGTAGAGGCTTTTCAGAACAGCGTAGACGGCATATTGATAGCAGCCTGCCCTGAGGAAGATTGCAAATCGAAGACAGGAAGTAAGGAGGCTAAAAGGTCAACCACAGCTTTGAAGAAAATCTTAAGCCAAATTGGCCTTGCAGAGAGACTTCATTTCTGTTCTGTATCTCCAAGATATCCTGATACTTTCCGTAAAGAACTTCAGCAGTTTAAGGAAAGAATAGAAAGCGATTGTTCCCAGGAGACTAGGCAGTGATAATAACAAGTCAAAAACCTTTAGATGAAATTTTCGATTTCCTGTCCCCTTACAATTCCATTCTAATCACAGGCTGCGATGGCTGTACCCAACCACCACGAGGCTTGAGAGAGGCTAAAACCTTGGCTCAATTGCTTGATCTTGGCGGAAAGTCAAGAGGCAAGAATTTCAAGTTTAGGGCTATTACATTACCTAAACAATGCGATCTTTCGCTACACTCATAATTACAGGGCGAATCAACTAATGTTTCATGAAGCGAAATGAAAACATTGATTCTAGGACTGGGAAATCCCATTCTTTGTGACGACGCTGTAGGTATTAGGGTAGTACAAGAAATAAGCAAGACCTTTAGTAACCCCCAAGTTACTGTAGCTGAGTCGAGTTTAGCTGGCCTCAGCTTTTTAGATTATGTCGTAGGCTATGACGAAGTTATTATTATTGATGCCATCCAAACTAAGGAAGGAAAAGTAGGCCAGATATATTGTATGGAACCGCAAGATTTCTCCTTTGCTAAACATCCTTCATCACCCCATCAAATAAACTTAGTCACTGCTCTAGAATTAGGCAAGCTACTTAACTTACCAATGCCCCGAAAGATCACCATATTCGCTATAGAAGTAAAAGACGTTACTAAGTTTAGTGAGAAATGCACACCCGACGTAGAGCGAGTTATTCCTGAAGCGGTTAGGATGGTCATGGAAGAAACCATTCGAGGTTAAAGGTGACAGCGGAACATATACTAGTAGCTGTTGGAGCAATTATCAAGGATGATAAAGATAGAATACTTATCGTGAGACACAAGAAGGAGCGAGGTGGTTACTGGCAAGGAAAATGGATTTGCCCAGGAGGAAAACTTGAGTACGGTGAGGAAATTATAGAAGGGATTAGAAGAGAGGTTAAAGAAGAGACAAATCTGGAGATAGAACTGATCACCCCTTTAGTTTCCTTCGATCGTATTGTTAAAATTCATAAAAAAACTACCTTACATGTTATCTATATTGATTATATCGCCAGGTTGTTGGGCGGAGAACTCAGGGCAGATAGCGATGTTGGCGAGGCTTTGTGGATAGAACAGGATAATATTCCCAAGATATGGCAAGAGCTACATACGGATACCCAGCGATTATTTAAGATAGCCATGATAGTTTAGGACGTTACATCTATATCTCCCTTGCTATCAACCTAAAAATGGTAGAGACTCTTTAATATTTTTCTATCTACGCTTCAAAGACCCATTGACGATGCTTTAAAACCTGTTTATAATATACATATCTGTATTATGATTAGTGGAGGGAAAAACCAGTGACAGATGCGCTGATTATACTCTCTACCTGTATTCCTATTCTTATCGTCCTGATTTTTATAGGAGTCAGAAACTGCAAACCGAGCAGAGACGTTATTCCCCACCACTGTGGATTTTATAGTTGCTTCTTTTATCCTGCTGAGAAAAAACCCTTGGGGGAATGGAAGCACCTTTGGAGGCAAAGCTAGTGCCAATTGACGCTATCAGTATCGTTTTAATTATTGCCGCTATTGCCTCGGCTGTTTTGGCAGTACGCTTCAAAGAAATGCTTTTTTCTGCCATTTCACTGGCAGTGTTGAGCGTAATGATAGCAATAATATTTTTCAAGCTTGACTCTCCCTACGCTGGAGTATTTGAACTTTCTATCTGCGCCGGATTGATTACAGCTTTATTTGTCTCTGTCATCAGCTTAACCAAAAGAAAGTAAAATGAATACAAAAGAGATAATAGGTATAATAGCAACCTTGGTTTTCATCGGCTTTTCTATTGCACTACTTATTCCTCCACCCCAGCCTGATATTAGCCTCACTGTTGCTAAGTCATTCAGCCAAGCACTCTGGGAATTTCGCTCGCTTGATGTTTTCCTACAATTGTTAATCATTTTATCAGGAACCCTCGGCATTCTCACACTAGTCAAGGAAAGGATACAGCGATGAACTTGTGGCAACTTTACATGCTGGCCATTGTCATACTTATCGGCATTGGGATTTATTGTCTGATAGCCAGAAAGAACATAGTTCAGTTACTCATCGGCATTGAGGTAATTGCCAAAGGAGTTACCTTGAGCTTTATTCTCGCCGGTTTTTTCCAGGGCAACGAGCAAATCGCCCAGGCTATCGTGATAACCATCATAGTCATTGAAGCAATTACTGCCGCTGTTGCCATGGCTTTGATAGTAAGGTCTTACCGACATACAGGAACTCTTGACATTGATGACCTCAAGAAACTTCGCGGATAAATGATGGAAAGCAGCACACTAATCGCTATACTGGCTGTAGTCATACCGATAATAGGCGGGCCTTTTTGTTACGTTGTCGAGAAGATAAGCCCCAAAGCGAGAACTATATATGCCATTACTCTGGGATTTATCACCGCTGGTTTAACTCTATCACTCATTCCTTCTATTACAGAAGGTAGCGTCAATGACTTTCTGTGGATACCGGGAGCAAATATCAGCCTAGGGATTTGTCTTGACTCTTTAAGTGTCTTTGTCGCCATAATTGCCGGGTGTATTGGAGCGTTGGCTCTATTATACTCCATACGCTATATGAAGCACGCTGAGCATGAGTATTCTCTTTCACGATACTACTGGCAGACCTTGTTCTTCATCGGCGGCATGATTGGTCTGGCTTTAACCAGTAACCTTTTGGTTATGTACATCTTCTGGGAGATCATTGGTTTTTGCTCTTATGCTTTGATTGGTTACTACTACCACGATCCCGAACCGATACCTGCGGGAACCAAAGCGTTTATCGTAACAAGGATAGGGGATATTGGATTCTTAGCTGGAATATTGATCCTATGGCACGCTACAGGAAGCCTCAACGTCTTCGAGATAATGAACGTCGCGAGTACCGTCTCTCCTGTCCTTCTTGGACTAGCGGGTGCCGGATTTATCGCAGGGGCAGTGGGCAAGTCAGCCCAATTTCCTCTTCACGTTTGGTTACCTGATGCTATGGTGGCTCCCACGACGATTACTTCTCTGATCCATGCTGCTTGTTTAGTCAATGCTGGAGTATATCTGCTCGCTCGTAGCTATCCTATCTTTATGGGATTAGCTGGGTGGTCTACAGCGATACTGTGGATTGGTACTATAACTGCATTCCTGGCAGCCACTATAGCCTTAACAGAATGGGATATTAAACGGGTGCTCGCCTACTCCACTATCAGCCAACTGGGATACATGATGGCAGCCATCGGAGCAGGCGCAATTCTAGCCAGTAAATTCTATCTTTTATCTCACGGAATATTCAAAGCCCTCTTGTTCCTTTGCGCTGGCGCCATAATTTATGTAACAGGAACCAAGGACATGCGTGAAATGGGAGGATTGCGCAAGCACATGAAGATTACCCACATTTGCGCTATTCTCGGTCTCCTCTCATTGGTAGGAATTCCTGTCTTGACTGGTTTCTTCTCTAAACACATGATTCTGGCACATTTACACGCGGGAGGGTTATATGAGGCTTTCGCACTTCTTGCTATAACGGCATTTTTAACCGCTGCCTACTCCTGGCGAATGTACTGGCTCACTTTCCAGGGTGATAGAAGAAGCAAGGTGAAGATCCACGAGGCGCCCTGGCAGATGACAGTACCACTGATAGTGTTGGCTGCGGCATCTCTTTTATTCTGGCTTTACATATCACCTTATACCGCCAGCATGGCCTCTTCCCTTCCTCATTATTCCATAGCACATATTACTTTAGGGAACTTCATCCAGCATGCCTTCGCCGGTCCCACTATCTGGATTACCGTTGGCGTAGCCATTCTGATAGCCCTACTTACCATAAAATGGAAGGCAACTGTCATCAATGCATTTAGAAAGCCCTCTGCTTTAACTTTGCCTCTAATGAAAGCCTATTGGTTTGATATTTTCTATAATAAATGTGTTAGAGGTCTCTTTAGGTTTTGGCAGCAATTCAGGAGAATACAAACTGGAGACTTGAATTATAACAACTTAGGAATAGTCATTGGGTTTGTCATATTCCTGGTGTTGCTACTTGTTTGGACAGTATGAAGAACCAAGAATTAAAACGGATTGGAAACAAAGTAATGGTATTGCGGCTAAAGCGAAGCAACTCAAGTGGAGCGAAAGAGTAATGAATGTAACACCTCTTGTACCTATCATCACCTTGTTTATCGGAGCCCTCGTAAGCTATCTTTTTGCTCGCCTGCTGCCCAAGCCTAAGTATACCGGAGTCGTTTCTTTTATCTTCTTAGTGATCTCGGGCATCCAGATCTTCACACTTCGTTCTGGAACAGAGTTACTAACATGGTCCATCGGGGGAGCTCAAACCTATCTTGAAGCCAATGGTCTAGCTATATTCCTGGGACTCGTAGCGGTGGGACTTGGAGCATTAGTATCCCTCTTCTCTATAAGCTATATGGAACATTTTGATGGTTTAGGTAGATATTATAGCCTTTTGCTCATTATGATCGCCGGCATTGTGGGAATTGGATTTGCTGGTGATTTATTTAACATGTTTGTTTTCTTCGAGGTTATGGCTATCCCTTCTTATGTCTTAGTTGCTTTCGAGAAAGATAGGTGGGAACCCATAGAAGCAGCGATAAAATATATCTTTATGAGCGTTGCTGGTTCCCTTATGGCTCTTATGGGCATCTCGCTGATATTCATGTATACCGGAAGTTTAGACCTCGCTATCTTAGCCAATTTAACTGCTGGTATGGATTCTCTAACGGCAATCGGTGCGGTTGTACTCATCATTATTGGCTTCGGGGTAAAGGCAGCTATAGTACCTCTCCACACATGGCTCCCCGATGCGCATAGTGCTGCTCCCAGTGGAATAAGCGCCATGTTGTCAGGGATAATTATCGGAGCGGGATTCATCGCCATGATCAAAGCACTGGCTGTATTACCAGGAGTCAATTCTGGAGTGGTATTAATTATCTTCGGCATCGTCAGCATGTTCGTAGGCAACTTCATAGCTATAGTGCAGCGAGACCTGAAACGAATGTTGGCTTATTCCAGTATTGCTCAGATGGGATATATCTTATTGGGGGTAGGATTAGCTTTCGCGTATCTTTCCACCGGTGGCGAATATGGATTCCGCGGAGGATTTCTACATATACTAAACCATGCTGTGATAAAAGGTGGAGCCTTTTTATGCGCTGGGGCTATTATTTATTCTATCGGAACCAGGGATTTGGAGGAGATGCGGGGAATAGGGCGTAAATTGCCATTGATTGGCGTTGCCTTTGCCTTCTTTGGGTTTGCACTAGCTGGTGTGCCTCCGCTCAATGGCTTTATCAGTAAATTCTTCATCTGTAGAGCAGGTGTCGACGTCGGTGGTTGGGGCATTGTGGCCATGATCCTACTCATAGTAAATAGTGTGCTCTCTCTCGTATACTATTTGCCAGCTATCAATAAGATCCTCTTCTCCAGTGATATCTCGGAAAAAGCCAAGGAGGCAAAGGGAATTCCACCATCTATATATATACCTATAATTATAATGGTCATCCTCACTGTAGCACTTGGCGTATATCCCGAGCTGGGTTTGAAAATAGTTGATCCCGTGGTAAGCTTCATGATAACCAGTTTAGGAGGAAGCTAAATGAGTCAATTTCTTCTCTATCCGCCAGTTGCCTTCCTAATATTCTTAGTTATCGGTTACTTGGTTTACAGATTGAGCAAATCCCTGGGGCCGAAACCAAGCATGGAGGAAGGAAAGCTAAGCACTTATGCTTGTGGAGAAGATATTCCAGGAGGGAAAGTACAGCATAATTACCGCTTCTTTCATTTTGCCTTTTTCTTTACCATATTGCACGTAGCTGCCCTGGTAATTGCCACTGTACCAAGTGGTAGGATTGCTTGGATAGGCATTATTTATTTAGTCATCGCTTTGATAACAGTAGTAATTTTGCTCACTGATTGAAAACATCGCGCCGCCTCCATGAGACGATGCAGGGAGTTTATTCATGCTTGAAAGTTTGACCAAGTGGTCCAGAGTGAAATCACCATGGGTATGTCACCTAAACACCGGTGGCTGCAATGGTTGTGACATTGAAACCCTTGCTGCCCTTATGCCGAGGTTTGATATTGAAAGGTTTGGTATATTGCTTAAGGGAACCCCGAGACATGCTGATGTCCTTCTGTGCTGCGGCCCGATAACCAGGCAAATGAAGAATAGAGCTGTTAGAATATACGAGCAGATGCCTGACCCGAAGTTCGTTATAGCTATTGGTTCCTGCGCTTGCTCCGGTGATGTGTTTTGGGGCTGCTATAACGTCCTAGGTGGCATAGATAAGGCAATCCCGGTGAATGTATATATACCTGGTTGCCCCCCCCGACCCGATGCCATCATCCATGGGGTAGTAAAGCTTCTGGGAGATCTTGATCCCAGTTATAACCAACTTTTGGAAGAACTGAAAAGGAAAAATGAAATTCATGTCAGTGGCGAGTGATGTCGAGAACAAACTCAAAGAGACTTTCGGCGAGCAAATCCTCAAAGTTAGGATACCTCGGGAACGCAGAATATTTGTTCGAATTCCCTTGCCCAAGGTTAAGGAAGTCATCGATTATCTCAAGCAAAGTTTTGGCATGGTCCACATTACCACCATAACTGCAGTCGATGTGGGAGAGGATATTGAGGTCTTGTATCACTTCTTTTGCCAGGGAGTAACCATCAGCTTAAGCACTTTTGTCCCTAAGACAAATCCTGTACTTGATACTATTACCCCGGTCATGCCTGGCGCCATTCTTTATGAGCGAGAGATACAGGATCTACTAGGTTTAAAGGTGAAAGACCACCCCGATCCTAGGAGATTGATTCTCCCAGACGATTGGGAGGAAGGGGTCTATCCTTTGAGAAAGGATTACAAGGTCGAGGTTAAGGAGGGCTGAAATGGCTGTCACTATTCCTATCGGTCCACAACATCCGGCACTGAAAGAACCCATTAATCTGACAGTCACTGTAGATGGGGAAACAATAGTAGATATAGGTGTACGTCTGGGATATAACCACCGCGGAATTGAGAAGGCTGGCGAACTGGGAAATTATATCCAAGATATCTATCTTACCGCGAGGATCTGTGGAATATGCTCTCATATACACTCCACGACTTTTTGCCAAGGGGTAGAGGAGTTACTCGGTTTGGAAGTTCCGAAAAGGGGACTTTATATCCGTACCTTAGTCTGCGAATTAGAAAGAATACATAGCCATCTCCTTTGGCTCGGAGTAGCGGGACACGAACTGGGATTCGATACTCTGTTTATGTATAGCTGGAGAGATCGAGAAATAGTTATGGATCTACTCGAGATTATCTCAGGCAACAGGGTTAACTATGGCATGAATACTATCGGCGGGGTAAGACGCAATATAACTGATGAGATGAAACCCCAAATCTTAAAGGGCATTCAGCAACTCAAGGAAAGAACTGAATATTATCTTGGGGTAGCTAGTACAGAGGTCACTTTCCTGCGCAGAACCGAAGGAGTAGGATTGCTCCCCAAGGAAAAGGCGATAGAACTTTGCGCTTGCGGTCCTACCGCCAGAGGCTCTGGTGTAGAATATGATGTTCGTAGAGATGACCCGTACGCTGCCTATCCATATCTGGATTTCAAGGTTGTCACCTCAGACCTTGGCGATGTCTTAGGAAGAACCGTTGTCAGAGTATTAGAAGTAATTGAGAGTTGCAAGATGTGCCGCCAAATAATTGAAGAGTTGCCCGAGGGGGAATTCAGAACCAAAGCACCGCGCAAGGTACCCGCGGGCGAGGTAGTAAGCAAGACTGAAGCCCCTAGAGGAGAATTGCTTCACTATATCAGGAGTAATGGTACTGATCATCCAGAAAGGCTCAAGGTTAGGACGCCTACTCTGGCAAATATCACCTCAGTGCTTCATTGCCTCAAGGGCGGATATATTGCTGATATTCCTATCGTATTTGCAGCAATCGATCCATGCATGGCCTGTATGGATAGGATCATGATTCTTGACAGTGAGAATAGAAATAGAAAAGAAAAACAAGCAATAAGCTGGGAAGAGCTAAGGAAATACAGCATGAAATGGTACTCTGATAGGTACCAATCTCCCTCTCCATTGAAGGGAGAGGCTAGGAGAGTGTGATGTCGAAAATCGGCGCTATGTTCCCCGAGATTAGCAGGTATCTGTTTAAAAAGAGAGCTACAGTGCTCTATCCTTTCGAGAGACTGGATATTCCCAAGAATTTTCGTGGCAGACCTATATACGATCCAGAGAAGTGCTCACTAAAGTGCAAGGGATTATGTGCTACGGACTGTCCTGCTAAGGCGATAATTATGGAGCAGGTAGGAGAAGAGGAAAGCCGGCCTGTTTTTCTCCTCTACAGGTGCGCATTTTGTGGGCAGTGTGCTGAAAGTTGTCCCTTCGGGGCAATTACTCTTTCAGAGGAATTTGAGCTTGCCAGCTATGACAAGGAATCATTAATATCAAAACAATGGTAATTACTCAAAGTAACTTGAAAAATGGGATTGAGGAAGCCTTAAGTGGCTGGAGACGAATTGTCGTTTTGGGCGTTGGCAACGAATTAGGTGGCGATGATGCCCTGGGACTATCGGCAGCGAAGAAGCTCAAAGAGGCTTTGGCAGAAATACCGAACGTTGAAGTTTTGGCTACAGGAAACGCTCCAGAGAACTTCACTGGATTGCTACGCAGGCTATCTCCTTCCCATATATTGCTTATAGATGCTGCAGAAATAGGAGGAAAAGCCGGCACGATCAAGCTAATTAAAGACCACGAAATAGAGGAGACAATGCCATCTACTCATTCCCTCCCTCTATACTTGTTAATCAATTACCTTAAAAAAGAACTCGGCTCAGAAATGATTGTTTTAGGTATTCAGCCGAAGATGCTCTCTTTCGGCACTACAATATCAAGTGAAGTCGAATGTTCCCTTGATGAACTGGTACTTTTATTTAAGGAAGTGCTTGGCAATTCATTGGAGGCCATGACTCAAGGATACCGATCTTGAAGACTATGAATACAGAATGGTCGAATCAGATAGCGCACGTATCGGAGGCTGATAAATGAAGAGTTTAACTCCGCGAGCGATAAAATCCACAGCTGAAGCGCGCACCTATTCCTTATGGGCTATCAATTACTTCTCCGCTTGTGGATTTATGGAATTGCTTCCCTGGGTGGGATCTGGCTATGACATGGAAAGATTTGGAATATTAGCTGTACCAACTCCTAGGCATGCTGATGTCCTTATCGTAGCAGGATATGTAACCAAGAAGGCTGTTAAGCGTATAAAGATGATCTATGACCAAATGGCTTCGCCCAAATATGTTTTAGCCTTAGGAAGCTGCCCTATGACAGGCGGGATGTACTGGGATTCCTATGCTACTGTAAAGCGGATAGATGACTACATACCCGTGGATATGTGGATTCTTGGTTGCCCTCCTAAACCTGAGAATATTGGTCACGGAATAGTTATGGCTATGAATGCTATAAAAGGCGGATTTGAAGGTCATTAATATGGACAACGAAATTATCTCCGCCATTGAGTCTAAATTCCCCAAGGAGGTTCTCTCCTCAGCCTCGGAAGATAAGAAAATTCTACTCACTGTAAAAGAGATAAAATTTCACCAAATTTTATCTAATCTTAAAGATATGGGATTTGATCACCTTTCAGATGTCGCCCTCGTTGATTATATCAATGAAGGAGAATTTGAGCTGATCTATCATCTTTGGTCACATAGCAAGAAAATAAGAGCGATCGTGAAGACCAGGATTCCTAGAGAATCTCCTAGGATCAAATCGATCATTGACCTATGGATAGGAGCACAAATCCATGAGAGAGAAGGTCATGAAATGTTTGGTGTAGAATTTGAAGGAAACCCAAACCTCACCCCCTTGTTTCTTGAGGATTGGGAAGAGTTGCCACCATTTAGAAAAGATTTTGATATCCGTGAATATGTTAAAAGGGAATATTATGGAGAGGACAAAGGGTATTTTGGCTAAAAGTGAATTAGAGGAAAGGGAAATAAGCTTCACTACCATTCCATTTGGTCCTCAGCACCCAGCCTCAGGCCATGTGCATGTTTCATTAAAATGCGACGGCGAGGAAGTGGTTGATCTAACCTTCCATCCAGGGTATCTCCATAGAGGTTTTGAAAGGCTTATGGAGTATAGAAACCATGCCCAGAATTCTATGTTGGTTGATAGGATAAATGTCCTGGACCCTTTCTCCTGCGAGATGGGATATGCGAATGTTGTCGAAATAGCCGCCGGTATCGAGGCACCTCAAAGAGGTAAATTCATCCGGACTATAATGGCAGAGCTGGGGAGAATACAAAGCCATATAACATGGCTCGGGATAATGTGCATGGCTCTAGGTCTTGATAGCGGTACTAGAATCGCTTGGGGGGATAGAGAAAAGATCATACGCCTAAATGAGCTAGCAACCGGGGGCAGAATATATCCTTGCTATTTCATACCTGGTGGTGTTAGAAGAGATTTACCTCAAGGGTTCAAGGAAGAAGCCCTGAAGGCGCTTGATTATACAGAAAATCAAGTGAAACTCTATGATAATCTCGTTTTCTACAATACTACATTTGTCATGCGGCTGGAAAATGTGGGCATCCTTAGACCTGATGATGCTATAGCGATGGGGATCACTGGCCCTAATCTGAGAGCATCCGGCGTGGTAGCCGATGTAAGGAAAGACGAGCCTTATGACGCTTACCCCTACGTGAATTTCAAAGTTGTATCTCTTGAAAAAGGAGATGCCTACTCCCGGGCTTTGTGTAGAAGAGGGGAAATAATTGAAAGCATCTCTATAATCAGGCAATTACTGGAAAGGATACCAGAGGGAGATTTTAGGGTAAAATGGGGTCTAACTAAAAAAGTTGCTAAAGGGGAAGCCTATTTCTGCTGTGAGGCAGCTAGAGGTGAATTTTGCTACCACATGGTAAGCGATGGAAGCGAGAGACCCTATAGAGTAAAAGTTAGGGCTCCCAGTTTCTCTCAGAACTTAGCTGCGTTTCCTTATTTGGCCAAGGGAGCATATATAGCAGACATTCCTGCGATATACTGGAGTTTGGATTCTTGCCCTGCTGATATGGATAGGTGAGTTAAAATGAGCATATTTAGACCTGCTGCTATTATGAGGAATCTGTTCAAAAAACCCATGACCTTGCAATTTCCCTATCAGAGTCTGCCTCCAGTAGATGGCTATAGAGGGAGACAATTATTAGACTTGGAGAAATGCACAGGTTGCCCTGTATGTTCTTTGGCTTGCCCCAACAAGGCTATCGAGCTTGTAGAAGTCGATGAAGGGAAAAAGTATCCCCAAATACACTTAGGAAAATGTTGTTTCTGTGGGCTTTGTGAAGAGTACTGCCCTAGAGACGCAATTCACTTGACCCATGAAGCTATGATTTCTATAATGGATAAATCGCAGGCGCTATATACTCCTGATAAGCTAAGTCAGCCTGTTGGGTAGCTCTTAACAATGGATGATCTTAAGTCTTATTTGAAACCTACAGAAGCTATTGACTCGGAACATGAGATGATTCAAGAGTTAGCAGAAAAGCTAACTCTTGACTGTACGAGCGAGGTAGAGAAAGTTATCAAGCTTTTTTATTTCGTCCGTGATTCAATTCGATACAATATTTATATGGCGTCTGTATTTCTCGAGGATTTCAAGGCCAGTACTGTACTCAGAAGAGAGAAGGGATACTGTGTTCAAAAGGCAGTGCTTCTGACAGCACTAGGCAGAGCTGCACTAATTCCCAGTAGACTTTCCTTCGCAAAAATTAAAAATCACAGAATACCCGCTCACCTAATGGAAAAGATGGGCACAAACATTTTTCCCCGCCATGGCTATAACCAGTTCTTTCTTAGTGGAAAATGGATTAGTGCTGCTGCTACTTTCGACAGGGAACTATGTACGAAGAATAAGCTCCCTACAGTAGAATTTGACGGAATACATGATGCGATTCTGCCCCAGACAGATTTAGATGGCAACCCATATATAGAGTATTTGGAGAAATATAGCCCACAAGCGGATCTTCCACTAGAATGGATCGCGAAGGAAATTGTAAAATTTTGGGGGCCAGATAAAAGAGCATGGTTAAATGGAGAATCCCTCACCTAGACTCTCCCTTGAAAGTAGAGGAATAAGCTGAGGGTGACAAAATAGGCAAAGGAGTAAATGAGATGAACGTTGGGATCGCCATAGTTAATTTACTAGTCTTCCCTGGATTCGTATTTGTCTTTTTCTATTCTCTATTCTGCGAGTTCATTGATAGAAAGGTTTACGCTCGCTTGCAGAATCGGGTAGGTCCACCGCTTTATCAGCCCATAGCTGATTTCTGGAAACTCCTGTCCAAGGAAGGGTTGGTTCCTAAGGAAGCAGATAGAAAGATGTTTACTGCGGTGCCCATATTTGGTATTGCGGCTGTAGCCACTGCGTTTATTTATATTCCTATTTGGTCTTCCAGCTCGGTTTTTCCCTTCACTGGGGACATAATAGTGGTAGCCTATCTTCTGACCCTCCCCGCCCTCCTTCTATTCCTAGCTGGATGGCACTCCACGAATCCTTTTGGCACTATTGGTGGCTTTAGAGTTCTTACCCAGCTTTTTGGATACGAAGTCCCCTTCTTCCTGGCAATACTTTCCCCTGCTTTAGTAGCCGGGGTCTGGAGCCTGTCAGGTATCGTTCAATATCAACTTAGTCATGTCTGGTTTATTTGCTGGTTGCCTCTATCTTTTATCGTGGCTATTATCGCCCTTGTCGGTAAGCTAGAACGTATTCCCTTCGATATTCCCACAGCAGAACAAGAAATCGTTGACGGCCCCCTGGTAGAGTATTCTGGCGGAAGGTTAGCCTTGATGAGGATAATGATAAATATAGAAATGGTGGCGGGAGCAGCTTTGATATCAGTCCTCTTTCTGGGCGGCTTTGATATTCCTGGAGTACACTTATTGGGAATCCCTGCCTCAATAGTAGGATTTGTTGCCTTTATTATCAAAACTTTACTCATTGTCTTCATTTTAGCTTGCATTAAAGCGCTGTTTGCCAGACTTAGAATTGAGCAAATGGTAACTATGTGTCTAAAATGGCTCGCTCCTATAGCAATGATTCAACTTTTAGTAGCTGTTGGGCTGAAGTTTGCAGGAGTACTATAGCGCCTTAATCTTTAATAATGCTTCAAGTCCCATGATATCTCTAGAAACCGGTTTTTCGTCAATAGACGTAAAAACCTTGTGAAACCTTAGTGTTGGCAGCTTAGTATTGGTAGCTGTCTCGTTGTTTGCAGAAACATCCTCCTTGAGATTACCAATGTTACGATATCCATAAGCTATGTGATGACGACCTTTGTCAGGTTATCCTCACCTTCCACAAAGCCACTATCACGTCGTAGGCGCAATAGTCAAATATCTCACCTCACCAATTTCTGAACATTGAAAGCAAACCCCAACGTCCCTCAATTCCACTCCTACGAATAGAATCCAAGCAACATTTGTTTCAGCTCAGGAGCATATTAGCTCCTAGATTTCCTCCTAGCGTCTATCATTTCCAGTAAAGCTTCCAACACGGTTCTGCAGATTGATGTCCGAACTTGGGCAGGATATCGCAACCAATATTGAGACTCTTGATATTGAATACACAAAAAGTATTATCGATTGGCTAATAATTGAACTTATCATATTCTTAAATCTATCCGCAA
>JAXHSX010000038.1:0-5880 GCA_034190625.1 Chloroflexota bacterium | reverse complement strand
TATAATAGCTGAGGCTATTGTTAGGGGTGGAGATGGTGGAAACGGGATTGTAAGTTTTCGCCATGAGAAATATATCTCGCGTGGTGGTCCTGATGGAGGAGGCGGTGGGTATGGTGGTAGCTTATTTCTTAAAGCTAGTTGTAAGGTAAGAGATCTGAGTTTAATAAAACAAAGGAAGAGATTTGTAGCTGAGAGTGGCAGCTATGGTGATAGTTGCCGTAAACATGGTAGGAAAGGTAAAGACTTGACTATTCTAGTGCCGGTAGGCACTGTGGTTGTGGTTAAGGCTGACGGTATGGAAAGGCTTATAGCTGACTTGACAACTGAAGATGAAGAGGTTTTAGTAGTGAGGGGTGGTCGGGGAGGATTAGGTAATGCTCGTTTTACTACTGCGATAAATCAAGCTCCTGAAATATCTACTAAAGGAGAGCCAGGGGAAGAGCAACATCTTATACTTAAACTGAAACTTCTTACTGATATTTGTATTGTTGGGCCGCCGAATTCAGGAAAGTCTACTTTGCTGCAGGCGATTTCGCAAGCTAGACCTCGAATAGCTCCGTATCCTTTTAGCACACGGGATCCTGTGTTAGGAGCTATTCAAAATGATAGAAACGATTTTATTGTTGCAGAAATACCAGCGCTCGTGAAAGGTTCCCATCTAGGCAAAGGATTGGGGAACGATTTTTTATGCCATGTCGAAAGAACTAGGGTAGTAGTCTATTTATTGGATGGTGCTTCCTCTTCAATCCTTGAAGATTTAGATACGTTAAATAAAGAGTTGATTTTATACAATTCTGATTTGCTGTGTAAACCCAGAATTATTGCTGTCAATAAAGCAGATTTACCTGAAGCTCAGCTTCGCCTGCACGAGATAAAGCAAAGTCTCAGTGGTACAGATTCGCCTATATTCTATATATCGGCGGCTTCTGGTTTTGGTATATCAGAGCTAACCACTAAGGCTATGGAAATGCTTGAGGGAATGAGCAAGGTTAAAGAAGCGGCTTCGTCCCATGGCCCTCGTCAGATAAAGAATGAGGTGGATGAGGGCCACCTCACATCGCCAGCTATATTTCGTCCTAAACCTAGGCAAGCGAAGCAATGAATATAGGTATTCTAGGTGGTACATTCGACCCCATTCATATAGGGCACCTTATTTTAGCTGAGGAAGCGAGAGTACAGTTAAAGATCGATGAGGTTCTTTTTGTGCCTACAGGACAGCCGTGGCTTAAAGCAGAACGCAGTATAACTCCGGCATTCCATAGAGTAGAAATGGTTCGCAAGGCTATTACCCGTAATTCCTGTTTTAGTCTTTGCACCTTGGAAATAGAGCGTCCTTGTCCTTCCTATACTGTGGACACCTTACTATCGCTCAGAGAGCAGCTAGGCGCTGAGGCAAACTTCTTCTTTATCCTTGGTCGTGATACTTTAGCTGACCTGCCTTTGTGGAAAGAGCCGAATAAGTTAATCCAGATGTGCCGTTTAGCGGTGGCATCTAGAGTTGGCCCGGGTGTAGATTTGGCTTCTTTAGAGGCATCTGTGCCTGGTATAAAAAGTAATATTATTCAGATTGATATGCCTGTGATCGAGATTAGTTCTTCAGCCATTCGTAAGCGTGTGGCTCAAGGATTATCTATCCGTTATTTCGTGCCTGAAGAGGTAGAGAGGTACATTGTGGAGCAGAAATTGTATGGCTAGGGTGCTTCTGAGATGTGGTAGGCGGATTTTAGGGAGGACAAGAACTAACAGTCAGGCAAGTTTCTCACCTCAACAAAATAGCGTTAAGTAATCCTGATAACTTCAAATATTACCAATGTCTGATAGCAAATCGGGGTTCCTAACGGGAGTATACGGTCTAGTGCTGCTAATTAAAAACTGGAAAACCATTGAAGTGAGTCAAAGAGGTGGATAGAAATTTGTCATCTCAGAAATGGAAGAATATCCTCTGGAACACGTTTCTGACTATCCTGGGTATTGTCTGTTTTCCCGCCAATCCCCTCGTCTTGACAGGTGTTATAGAAGTAGAATCATACACGGCATTATTCATCATCGGTTGGGTGGTATGGGCATTCGGCATGGTGCTGGTCATGGCTCCCATAGTCATGTTCCCAAGACGGGGTGGTGTCCCTAAGGGAAAATCATTTGTCCATACTGGTCGACTGGTGGACACGGGCATATACGCTGTTGTCAGACACCCGCAATACACGGGTGGTATCTACGCTATTTTCCTAACCACTATTCTATGGTATCCACACTGGCTATTCGGGGTGCTCGGGGTGATAGGAACGGTAGTCCTCTACATGAGTTGTAGAGAGGAAGACCAACGCCTAATCGAGAAGTTTGGCGACGATTATGTTGCTTACATGAAAAGGGTGCCTAGAATGAATATCTTTTTGGGTCTCTTCCACTTACTACAGATTAAGACGAAGAATGAACAATAGAGCGGATTGTGTAATCCAACACTGTCTTTGGAAACTATCCCATGATTAGGTTAGCCGGTAGTCCTTACACTGTAATCGCTGTGTTATACTAGAGAACAGCAGAGTTGGGAGGCCCTGATTTACCTTGAATAGAGTGAAATAAAATGAAGATACTTCATACTGCGGATATTCACTTGAAGGGAGATAAGGACGAAAGGTGGGAGGCTCTCCAGAAATTGATTGAGATCGGCAAGGAGAATAAGGTTAGCAGCTTTGTAATATGCGGTGACCTTTTTAATAAGGATTATAATGCTGAAAATTTAAGGCCCCAGATAAGAGAGGTTTTTTCCAACACTGGCTTTAAAGTTCTAATAATACCCGGCAATCATGATAAAAACTCATACAAAAGCGGCATGTATTTTGGTGAAGACGTGTTTATACTTGGCGATTTACCCTTCGAATGCGACGATATAAGAGTAATTGGAATGCCTTTTGAGCCAATACAAGGAGAGGAACTTCTAAAGAAAATCCAAGCTTTAAAAGACATATTAAGACCTGATAAGAAGAATATCTTACTCTGTCATGGGGAACTTCTCGACGCCTTTTTCTCCAGGTGGGATTTTGGTGAAGAGGGTGAAGCGCGATATATGCCTTTTAAGTTGTCTTACTTTGACGGATTGGACATAGATTATGTGCTTGCCGGCCATTTTCACACGAGATTTGATATCAGGCGGTTGAAAAACGGAGGATATTTTGTCTATCCTGGTTCACCTGTCTCGATTACCAAGAGCGAAGTAAAGCAGAGAAGGGTAAACATTTTTCAAGCTGGTGAACCGCCTAAAGAATACTTGGTCGATACATTCCACTTCGAAGAGGTAATTGTGGAACTGGATCCTTTCAAAGACGAAAATCCTTTAGAAATCCTAGAATATCGCTTTGATACACTGCACCCTAAAGCAAGGGTTATTTTAACCCTCCGCGGTTATGTAAATAGTAAGAGAATCCGAATGTCGGAAGCAGAACTTGTAGCTCAGGCGAAGGAGATAACTAAGGGTAAATGTATTGAGGAACATTACGACTTCAGAGATATTTCTAGAATTTTGGAAGCCCCCTTATTTAAGGGTTTTATGAGTAGAGTTAGAGAAGCTAACTATACGGAAGAAAGAACAGCGCAGCTACAAAATATTGCCATCCGAGCAATGATACAGTCGGAACTATGAGAATTAAGGAATTCTCAATAAGGCGATATGGGCCACTGCCAGACACAGGATGTGTGGCACTAGATAATTTCTCTCTAGTGTTTGGCAAAAATGAGGATGGAAAAACGCTGACCCTTGACGCTCTGGTAAAACTATTGCTCCGGCGTGGCAGGCAGCTTTTCAATAATATAGACAGGGTGGATGAAGATCCTGAAGGCTACCTAATTATCGAGGATGACAACGGGAGGCAGGTAAAACTTCCCGGAAAAGGAGACTTAACCGCTATTACAGATCTCAGTCCTCAGGAATGTCGCAATGTCTTTATAATCAGGAACAGCGACCTTTCTATCGCTTCAGAGAGCGAGTTTTATAGGAATGTCACAGACCGCCTTACGGGCTTAAGAACCCAGATGATTCTTTCCATAAGAAGTCAACTCCAGGAAATTGGGAAACTAACCAGGTGTGATAGCGCAGCCTCGCTACGTGATGTGCAAGGTGAAAAATTGAAGACAAGGGTGGAAACAGCTCGGGCTTTGATTGAAGATATCGAAAGATTAGGAAGGAACGTTAAAGAAGGTGAATTGGACAGGCTCGAAGAAGACCTTCTTAATCTTAAAGAAAAAGAAGGCGAAACAAGCCAGGAGATAGAAACCTTAGAAGATGCCCGGAAACGAGAGAAGTACCAACAAGGACTAAAGGCCTATGAGGAGCTTGTATCGGCTCAGCAGACCCTCGAAAAACTAGAAGTCTACACTACTGAGGAAGCTAGTCTGTGGTTCGAGTGGGAGAGAGATATTAGTGGCTGGAACAAGGATGCGGAAGGACTACAGAATAAAGCCATTAACAGCAAAGGAGAGCTGAAGGGAAAAGAGGAAGCTTTAGCCGCGAAAAGATCAGATCTTGAGGTGCTCAGCGAGAGAAAACGCAGAATAGATGATGAAATCGAACCAGAGATTAAGAACTATCTGATGGGAGTAGGAGAAGCCAAGCGGGGGGAAACAAGAAGACGGTTCTTTACCGTAGCGGCGATAATATCAGCAGTACTACTGTCAATATCGATAGTAGGGCTCATGGTCAAGCACTCACCAGTATTTTATGGTCTAATGGCGTCCTTTCTAATATCGACTGGCATCTTTGCTGCATTAAAATTTTCATTTACGCGGGAAAAGGCGCGCCTTGCTGCAGTATTTGAAAGAATAAAGCTGGCTACCTCTAGATTTGGTGTTGCTGCTGAGAACATCGAAGAGATACTGGCGAACATTCAAAAATTCAATGAAGAATATGATAGAAGAAGAACTGAAACTGGACAGGATATGACAGATGTCTCAGTGCTGAGAAGCGTAATTAAAGGGATCACAGAAACAGATATCGCGACCATTGAGGGAAAAATCAGAATAGCCACAGAGAAAATACAGAATCTGAGCCAAAAAACAGGAGTAGGAACACTCCGAGAATATAATGAAAAGCTAAAGCTAAAACTAGTTTCTGCGCAATCAGTTGAGACACAAAGCAAAATATTGAACAGCCATTTCGGTTCAAAAGGAGAAGAGTTGCAGGAGAATCTCTCATATTGGCAAGATGAAATTGGTGCCCTCAGAGAATTCGAGGGCAAGGCTAAGGATATAACATACGATGAAAAGTCTGTTTCTGGTTTGAAAGACGAGCGAGAGGAACTTCTATGGCAAGAACGAGAACTAGCGACTAAGATGGCCAGCTTTCACGAACAGCTAAAGGAGATAGAAAGGAAAGCGAACAATCTAAAGCTGGAAGACGATTACTTACACTGCAATACCTCTGTAGATATGAAAGCCATTACGGCAAAACTTTCTGACTTTATAGCTGAAATCGAGGGTAGGAAAAGCAATGCACTTGAGGCCATGAGGATATTCGAGGCTATTCAAGAGGAAGAAGAGGGGAAAATTTCCAGCCTTTTTGGTAAGGATAGCTCCGTTTCACACCATTTTTGCCACATAACGGATGGTATTTACCAGTGTGTAGAGTTTATACCGGAGGCGAAGGAAATTCAGGTTAGGCTTCAAAATGACACGATATTGAGTGCAGATAAGCTTTCAGGCGGTGCCTATGATCAGTTATATCTTTCCATTCGGCTTGTTCTCGGAGAGAAATTACTAAAGGGCAGCAAGGGCTTTTTTGTTCTGGATGATCCCTTTATTAAGGCGGACGAAGAAAGGTTAGAGCGGCAGCTCTGTATCTTAAAGCGGATCTCCGAATCAGGATGGCAAATTATTTATTTTACTGCAAAA
>JAXHSX010000037.1:0-10631 GCA_034190625.1 Chloroflexota bacterium | reverse complement strand
ATTTGCTCAGGATAGCTTTAAAGGAATCTATGACAAACCCCAGTTGTTCTCTACTGGCTGCGAAGGTAGAAATCTTAAAGCTCCTTGTCAAACCCGGTTGTGGACCCCAGATACCCCTTTCCTTGAGTTCCCGGTAAAGGAAATATCCCCTTTCCCTGATACGCTTGGAGATATCGTAAAGCATTAAAGATTCAAAGTGTAACAGGTCGTGTCTATGTGGTTTCTCTCCCAGTTGCTTGAACCCCAGGTTTTCCAATTCGCTGGAGAACAATTGTGCCTTAGAAACTTGCTCATCCCAGTGAAGAAGTCTCTCCTGCACTTCAGGGAAGGAAGCCATAAGCGTCATCAAAGGAACTCCCCTCAAAGTGCAGCCCAAGAGCTCAATCTCTTTATTGTTATAGACGCTGGATTTTCGTAATACAATCTCCTCCCATTTCTTCTTCATTCCCAATACACCGCAAGGGCCAGTAGAAGCCATACTTTTATGACCACTACCAACAATGAAATCAGCGCCTATCTCTGCCATACTTATGGGCATCCTGCCCACGGCGTATGCACCGTTAAGAATAAAAGGAACATTGTACTGCTGTGCTATTTCCCCCAATCTTTTAGCATCATTGATATTGCTATAGTTGCCATCGGGGTGAGTCAATAGGAGAAGCTTGGGTTTGTGCTTCTCTATCAGCGGTATATAGTCATTGACAACAATCTTATAATCGGGATATCCTGTATGAGGCACTTCAATTACATTCAATCCCACTCTTTCGGCAGCAACAATGGTAGTGTAATGTCTGTTGCCATCGACGATGACTGAATCCCCAGGCTCCCCTAAAGAATGCAGTACCATGAATATAGCTTCTCTTGCTCCGTGCGTTATCGTAGCTACTTCGCTGCCCAAAAATGGCGGCAATAACTCATGTATAAACTCTCGGACGGGTGGATTTGTCATATTGCACAAACTGCCCATGCAGAAATCACATACTGAATAGCCATCTCCAAACTCTATTAAAGCTTCTTTAGCAGCCTGAGTAAGCAAGCTGCCTGTCTGCAAAGGCATAAGATTTATCAAATCTTTGTGTTGTCTACGTAGACAAGCGAGCTTTTGTAATGATTTATTATTTGCTTGCTTCATTGCTCTCCTTTTGCAATAGTTTACCGACTTCTTCAAGTTCCTTGCTCTTTGTCATTCTGAACGGAGTGAATAAATCCGAGCTTTAATGCTATTCACTTCGCGCTGGTGACAAAAGAGCGTCTGACTTACTGCATTATTTTAAGGACTGTGATTTTATGGTTACAAATACAGCACCACTAACACCGATCTTTTTTTGCTGTCCTTCAATGTGCTGTCGAATAGCTTCAGGAACTTGCAAATTGAGATCAGAGAGATGCTTTATCGTTTTTACCTGGTAGTTTAACTCTTCAAGACTATTTTCTATTGCCGCCGCTGCTCCCATAGCTATAGCGTGCATGTAATTTATTCCTGTATATACTCCAGAAGGGACAACGTCGCTATAAATTGCACTATCAGCCACGCAGATTTCATTAAATCCCGCTGGACCAATCAACTTCTTGCCTGCCTCTTCTTCTACTATCTTGACTTCAATAGACTTATCTTTCCAGACCAGAAATTCGCAAGGAGCAACCTCATCCTTATGTTTTCGGGAAGTTTCCTCAATGGCCTGTGCTATTTTCTTCCCACGAGCAGTTCGAGGACCTACTATGCAGGTAATTGATTTGGCTATCTCTTCGTCGGTGTAGGGAACAACGGAAAATTGAGGATATACCAATTTTCTGACATCGTCTATTTCATGCAAAATCATTGCCAGCCGTTCAATTCCAAATCCTGCATTGAATACAGGATATTTAATATCAAAATTTGCTAAAGCTACAGGAGAGTACATCCCAATATCTGCAACCTCTAACCAATCGCCTCTGTAATTAACGAAAACCTCTTGTTCTTGTCCCTGAGCGTAGTATTTAGATGTGGCTGTCTTTGTCTCGAATTTTATGTTGGAAAAACCATATCGCTTCATGATTTCTATTGTGATTTCTCTCCCTGCATCTATAGACATATCAGGATCCATTATCACGATGGATGCTGAATGATGGACTCTTAAGTGGTGGGCATCCTCTCTTTGTTCATTGCGGTATCTCAATCCCACTGAGAATAAGGAAAGGGGTAATGTAGACTTATCCTGCAGTGCTGCGAGTGTATGAAACCAAGTTGCTGTCATATGGCTTCTTAAAGTCTTACTAGAAGGTAACGGATGCAGATTCTTGAGTTCGGGAAAAACCTGGTTCAGAAGTTCTGTGGCTTGGCAATCGGTAATGTTCAATTTGGCAATAAGCTCCTCTACAAGATTATCTGCTTCAATCTCCCCTCGCTTATAGCTACGCAAGATGGACTGTAAGTTTTCTGCTTCAATTCCATCTGCTATCTTGTTTACCTGTGATATTTTCTTTGCGCTCAGTCCTATGTCAGGACGAGGTAACTCTGCCAAGTAGAAAACTCTGTCAAGTATGACGCGAGCTTCTGGACCATACTGCTTGGCAACATCGCTATCAGGTAAAATAGTAAGGTTCTCCACTTCATCAAAGCCAAGTTTTAATAAAATATCTCGAGATATTTGAATGAATTCTCTTACATCGTGAGGTTTTCCTATCTCTTTAAGAACGATTTTTGTGCCTTGAGGAATAAGTTTCGCTGTAGATATCCAGGCAGCGGTAAAATTTTCCTTTGCCTGAGTCTTTATATCGTTTAAGTCGAATGTCGCCATAACTAAATTATTACCTTTCCACCTGCTTGGTGCTGCAGCAAGTATTGTTTTAACATACTCAGCGATGCTTCAGTAGCATCTTGCTTGTTTTTCTCTCGATTTCCGGAAAAGATATGTTCCTGGCTTGAAGTTTCATGCCAGGCTGCCAAGCCGAGATAAAATAAGCCCACTGGCTTTCCCTGACTATTTCCAGAAGGGCCGGCAATCCCAGAGTCGGAGATGCAGATGTCTACATTCAAGAGCTTTCTTCCACCTTGAGCCATTTCTATAGCTGTTTGTGCACTGACAGCCCCGTGATTTTCTATCGTTTCTTTATTTAACCCAACAACCTTGATTTTTACTTCATTGCTATAAGCTAGTATCGAACCTTTAAAGTAGTCGGAACTTCCTGCTACATTGGTTATCCTATCGGCTATTCTCCCTCCAGTAGCTGACTCTACAGTGCCTATACTCAAGCACTTCCCCGTAGTAGCCTGGTATTCTCGTATTAATTGAGCGATTTCTAATTCAAGT
Organism: Chloroflexota bacterium; assembly: GCA_034190625.1. Classification (GTDB taxonomy): domain Bacteria; phylum Chloroflexota; class Dehalococcoidia; order GIF9; family AB-539-J10; genus CG2-30-46-9. The sequence goes on along the minus strand of JAXHSX010000037.1, from coordinate 7,341 downwards.
GCTTTCATGAGGTCTCAACTTACAGTTAACCATACAGATCATTGCACAATTTAATTCTGTCATTGCGAGCGAATCGATGTAATACATTTCATCCTACCATGAGATTGCTTCCTCAACACGCTCCCTGCAATGTCATTCTGTGGTTATTTTTACGAGATACCATATTTTGGAATATTTTAAGTCATTACACTCGCATTTCCAATTATTTTAACACACTTCTCTGGTTTAATTTAGCGTTTGGCTGAATTATCTAACACCATTACTTTCCTGGGCACTGCCGGTGCTAGATTTATGGTAGCACGCCAGCTTTTAGCTTCTGTCGGCGCCTGGCTTAGTTTAGGCAGTACTCAAATACTTCTTGATCCAGGCCCTGGCAGTCTGGTACAGGCAATTAGAAAGAAGCTTGATCCTTCCAAATTGGATGCTATTATTTTATCCCATAAACATTTGGATCATAGTAGCGATATTAATATTATGATTGAAGCTATGACTGATGGTGGTAGGAGAAAGAGAGGTGCAGTTTTTACCCCTAATGATGCGTTAGGCAATGACCCCGTCATTTTGTCTTATTTACGTTCTTTTCTTTACAAAATAGAGACCCTTACTGAGGGAGGTTCTTATAAAGTAAACGATGTTTCCTTTGTAACGCCAGTTAGACAACAGCATCCTGTAGAGACTTATGGTTTCGTTTTTAGAATCCCACATCATACATTTTCTTGGGTTACTGATACCAAATACTTCGACAACTTATCCAGATACTACGATGGCGAATTGTTGATTATCAATGTAGTAATGCTCGATCCAAAAGCTTCTGTTGACCATTTATCTCTTCCTGAAGCTAAAAAGATAATAGAAGAAAAGAAACCTAAAATAGCTATACTTACTCATTTTGGCATGAACATGTGGCGAGCTAAACCATGGGAGCTAGCCAAGAAATTGACTAAAGAAACCGGAATATTAGTTATTGCTGCTAGGGATGGTATGAGATTTGATTTGGCTCGACTACAGGAATAGAAGCGAATGTTAGGTATGCGTTTACCTGCTCCCTCGCGTCGTCCTAAGCGGGCCGAAGGATATCTAAGATTCTTCGGTCGCTACGCTTCCTCAGAATAACACCTGTTGACAGTGAAAATGTTATAGTTTATTTTAATGCGCTACGCTATCTTGGCGGATATCCATAGCAACTTGGTTGCCTTCCAGACTGTCCTTGCCGATATAGAAACTAAAGGAGGATGCGATGAGATATGGTGTTTGGGAGACGTAGTTGGCTATGGCCCTGAACCTCACGCCTGTATTGAGCTTTTAAGGAGTTATAAGCATGTCTGTGTTGCTGGAAATCATGATTTAGCTGCTAGCGGTAGAATTGGCTTATCTGACTTTAATTCTCATGCTGCCAGAGCTTGTCAATGGACAGCACAGCAACTAAATGGACAAGATATAGATTATTTACGGAATCTTCCCAAGAAATTAGTGCTTGATGACTTTACTTTGGTTCACGGTAGCCCTCGATATCCAATCTGGGAATATCTGCTATCAGCAAGCGAGGCTTGTGATAATTTTAGCTACTTCGATACTAACTTTTGCCTTGTCGGTCACTCACATGTTCCGTCAACCTTTAGGCTAGATAATGCAGGAAACTGCTTTTGTATGAAAATTCCCGGTGAAATAAAGCTGAATTTCCAGAACAATCGTTTGATTATTAACCCTGGTGGAGTGGGGCAACCACGCGATGGTGATCCTAGAGCTAGTTATATAATGTATGACAACAATGCTCAAATGATGTATCATTATCGCATTCACTATGATATAGGTCGCACTCAAAAGAAAATGACGGAATATAAATTGCCTTCGTCCTTAATCCTTCGCTTAAATTATGGTTATTAGTATGTTATACTAAGGGGAAATTTTTATCTTGGCAGGTGAAATGCGCGATTATGAATTGGTAACTATAATAAATCCTGAGGTTGACGATGATGAAGTATCTAATACGGCCGAGAAGGTAGCTAAATGTATTATTAGCAAAGGTGGGGTGGTAGGGGAAAGCGATAAATGGGGAAAAAGAAAATTAGCTTACCCTTTAAAAAAGTTTATGGAAGGTAATTATATGTTAACTTGGTTCCAAATAGAGCCCATATTAGTTAAGGAGGTTGAAAGGGAATTAATGAGTTGGGAAGAAATTTTACGATTTCTAATAGTAAAAGTAGGGGATTGAGTAATGGCGAGTTTAAGCAAAGTAACGCTCATTGGCAATCTAGGCAGTGATCCTGAAATGAGGTTCACGGCTGACGGCAAACCAGTCACTTCTTTTCGCATGGCTACTAGTCGTCGTTACACTACTTCTACTGGAGAGACTAAGGAAGAAACAGACTGGTTTAGAGTTACTGTTTGGGGCAAGCAAGCTGAGCAATGCAATCAATTTTTAGCTAAAGGGCGGCAAGTTTATGTTGAGGGGAGATTACACGCTCGCAATTGGGAGGGACAGGATGGACAGACGCGTACCAGCCTTGAGGTGACTGCGAATCAGGTGCTTTTTCTTGATAGGCGAGCTACTGCCTCTCTTCCTGAGGAAGGCGAAATTGAGCCTGGAGATTTACCCTTTGATTAACCATAAGGAGATAATGTATGGACGGGCCTAAAAAAGTTTTAAGGAATGCGAATCGAACATCGGGAGTAAGACAAAGAAGTTATACTGCTAAGGTAGCAGTTTGTCCTTTCTGTACAGGAAAGATGGAGATAAACTACAAGAATGTTTCTGTGTTGTCTCAGTATATTTCGGCCCGTGGCAAGATTGGATCACGCCAGAGAACTAAATCATGTGCTAGACATCAGAGACAGCTGGCACGAGCGATAAAGAGAGCTCGTTTTCTCGCATTGTTACCTTATGCTCCGAGTCATATTTGGAAGACAGGTGGTGTTGGTCTACCACAATCAGTATCTCGTAGGAGTTAGATGCCAAAGCGTACTTATCAGCCAAAGAGAATTCCTCGAAAACGTAAGCTAGGTTTTCGTGCTAGAATGGCTACGCGAGGAGGCAGACGAGTGCTCAAGGCAAGGCGATTCAAAGGGCGCTGGCGATTGACACAAGTTTAGTTTTACCGCATGAAGTGTCATTCAGCTTTAACTAAGAGAACACAATACAGCTTGGTTTATCAAGAGGGTAGAACCTGGGTCGATGCTTTGTTGGTAATGAAGGCGATGCTTAACGGTTTGGACTTGAGCAGATGCGGGTTTTCCGTTACCAAGAAGGTAGGTAGTGCAGTACAACGTAATCGTTTGAAGCGTCTATTGAGAGAAATAACTAGATCACTGTTAATAAAGCCAGGATGGGATATTGTTTTTATTGTTCGTCCTGTAGCTGTTGCTGCTGATTATCATCAAATGGAGAGGGCAGTAACTAAACTGCTAACACAAGCACGGTTATTGGAAAAAGATGATGAAGTACTTAGTTCTAGCTTTAATTAGTTTATATCAGGCCACGGTGTCTGAGGTGACTCCTCATTCTTGCCGCTTTCAGCCTACTTGTTCCCATTACGCTATGGAAGCAATTAACAAATATGGACTTGTTAAAGGTGGTTGGTTAGCCTTCCAACGGTTATGTCACTGTAATCCATTATCTAAAGGTGGTTATGATCCGATACCATAGATATAGTTCGAGGAAGCCGAAGTGAAGCGAAAGATACTACTTCCTATTGTGATCTTTATCCTTGCCTTGACTCTTCCCTCCTGTATGCCTGGTGGCACTCAGCAGGCACAAGGGTGGTCAGGAGTCGTATATAGTGACGGACTTCTCTACGTTGGTTCTATGGATGGCCAGGTAATAGCGGTAAATCCGTCAACAAGGAATCTAGAGTGGTCTTACACAATCTCTACGCCTTCTACGTCTGGAGGTATTATGTCTTGTGGGCAGAGAGCTGCTCCCACTGCTATATACAGCACGCCGGTTGTTGATAAAGATCTGGTTTATATTGGCGTTTACAATGGTAAAGTTATAGCATTGAACACCTTGGATAGAAGCCAGGGTTTGCCCTTCCCTCAGACGAGAAGTGAAGAGTGGAGTTTTCCTAATTCGGACGAAACGATTGGGGAAATGGTGGGTAATACAGTGATAAACAAGGATGATGTATATGTAGCTACAACTGGTTTAGATGGTAAGAAGAGAGTATGTGTGATGTATTCTTTAGACAGAACTTTTGGTGATTTAAATTGTCCTCCAAAGCCGCTGGGTGAAAAGTGTGAAAAACTATGGACAACCCCTTCAGTCGAGGGCGACATAATCTATGTGACTACCTATAATGGGTATATTTATTCTTTATCCACCGAGGACCTCGCTTTACTACCTTGGACTTTCAAGGCAGATGCTGGATTTGTTTCCTCCCCGATAGTATATCAAGATACCATATTTGTGGGTGCTTTCGATAATAACCTTTATGCAATAAATATAGGCGATAGTGAGCCCATATGGAAATTCCCCGGAGGCAAATGGTTCTGGTCCACTCCTGTGGTTAAAGACGGCATTGTTTATGCCGGCTGCCTTGATGGCAAAATATATGCTGTCAACGCGGAAACAGGATATCTGGAATGGGAATTTGATACCGGTAGTCCCATAGTCTCGTCACCGATTTGGGATGATGATTTACTGGTTGTAGCCAGTCAGTCAGGCAGTATACATGTTTTTGATATTAACTCTAAACATGCGGACAAAACAATAATGCCGATGAGAACCATGTCTATTAGCGCGGTCATTCGGGGCTCTATTTGTGTTTGGGAAGGTATAATTTATATTCGTGCTCAGGATAATTGTTTATATGCTCTGAATATTGATAAAGGGTTGATAAGTTGGAAACTTCCCCTAAGTATTAAATAAGGATAGTAATCATGGCAGATTTGTGGAATTTAATCATTATGAATCCCATGCTCAATGTCTTAATTGCATTGAGCGATATCTTGTTTAGTAGCTTTGGTCTAGCCATCATGGCTCTTACGGTTATTGTTCGATTAATACTCTTTCCGCTTACTTCAAGACAGACCAGGTCTACTAAAGCTATGCAGGAGATGCAGCCCAAGATTCAGGAGTTGCAAAAAAAATATTCTAAAAACAAAGAAAAGTTACAGCAGGAAATGATGAACGTTTATAAGGAGGCAAAGATAAGTCCGTTGGGTTGTATCTGGCCTATGTTGATTCAGTTCCCTGTATGGATTGCACTATATCAGAGTATTATGAAGGCTTTAGCCACTACGCCAAATAATTTACTCGATTTGAGCCAGCATCTTTATTCATGGGAAGTAATAAGCCGTGCTATGCCTTTAAGTAGTCAATTCCTATGGCTCGATTTAGCGCGTCCTGACAGTACTTTGGCATTAGCTATCATAGTTGGCATCACAATGTGGGTACAGCAAAAGATGACTACTGCACCATCTACTGACCCTAAGCAGCAATCCACAAGTAGGATGATGTTATTAATGATGCCTTTCATGTTTGCTATGTTTACTTTAATGTTTCCTAGTGGATTAGCCCTGTTTTGGGCCGTTTCTAATATTATTGGCATTGCGACACAATACAAAATGATGGGTTGGGGATATCTCAGGTCACGTCCTGAAACTCAATCGACAAAAGTAAAGCAAAGTGAACATAAATTGAAATATGAGGAGCAAACGTATAAAAAAATAAGCCAGAATCCGTCACAGGGTGACTCAATGTTTAAACGATTCTTTAAGGGAGGCGGTTAGAATTAGGAGCAACTGGGGAGAAATATCAGGGTGGCGGTAAAGACAACTGCAGAAGTGGAAAGGCAATTAAGCATAAATTGTGACAGTGTGAGGTTCTTATGTCTGAAAAAGACGTAATCGACATAGCCAAGGAAGTTTTAGATACATTACTTAAATTGATGGGGATAGAGGGCAGGGTTAAAGTATTCTCTCGCGAATTACCTGTAGTTTTGAATGTTGAGGGCGAGGATTTGGGTATTTTAATTGGTCGCCAAGGTCAGACCTTAGCTTCCCTAGAGCATATTACTAAGCTAGTAGTGGCGGGGCAACTAAACTCCTGGTTGCCATTGAATGTTGACGTCGCTGGTTACAGGAAACGCCGCAACGAATCTTTACAAAGGTTAGCTTTGCACCTAGCAGAGCAGGTTAAATTGAAAAAACATCCTATCAATCTGGAGCCGATGCCTCAATATGAACGCCGCATCGTTCATTTGGCTTTGGCGGACTATCCCGATGTAACAACTCAAAGTATTGGTGATGGTGATAATCGGAAGGTAGTAATTTCACCAAAGTTAAGCTGATCGATGTTTCGGAAAGTAGACAGTAAAATAAGCTTTCCCCAACTAGAACAGGATATCCTTCATTTTTGGAAAGAGCACCAGATTTTTTCTCGTAGCGTTATGGCAAGGGAAGGGGAGCATTGCTACGTATTCTACGAAGGTCCACCCACTGCTAATGGAAGTCCTGGAGTTCATCACGTCTTGTCTCGACTGTTCAAGGATATTATCTGTCGCTATAAGGCAATGAAAGGTTACTACGTGCCACGTAAAGCAGGATGGGATACTCATGGGTTGCCTGTGGAATTAGAGGTAGAACGTTCACTTGGCTTTACCAGCAAAACCCAGATCGAGGCTTATGGTATAGCCACATTCAACGGACTTTGCCGTCAAAGCGCTCTCGGCTATATAAAAGAATGGGAAGCGATGACTGAACGTATTGGTTACTGGATAGATATGGAGCACCCATACATTACAATGGATAACGATTACATCGAATCTGGCTGGTGGGCAATAAAAGAACTGTGGCAAAAAGATTTAATCTATCAAGGTTATAAGGTGACACCACATTGTCCTAGATGTGGTACTTCTCTCAGTTCTCACGAAGTATCACTGGGTTACAAAGATGATACTGAAGACCCTTCAGTTTACATAAAGTTTGAGCTGAAGCTGGGTTCTATTGGGGGGACAGCGCTGGAGCCTCTTTTCAACAGCTTTGCTGGCAAACCTGCCTACTTGTTGGCTTGGACTACCACGCCATGGACGCTGCCCGGGAATACTGCTCTGGCAGTGGCACCAAATGCCGAATACTCAGTAATGGAGGGAAAAGACGACCACTTGATCATGGCTTCCAGCCTTGTGGGTAAGTTAGGGCTTGAAGGCTATTGTGAAGTTGCCAGAGTTGAGGGGGCACATATAGCGGGTGTGCAGAAAGGTCTTAGATACCAACCGCTGTTAGGATACTTTTGCTTCTGCCCAACACGCCCTGCTGACCTGGCGAGAAGGCCAGTGGTGGTTGGAGGATCAGGGCAGCCGCAATGGGACAATGCTCAATGACATCTACATCAAAGGCCCCACT
>JAXHSX010000036.1:0-13639 GCA_034190625.1 Chloroflexota bacterium | reverse complement strand
GCCGCCGGGTCTCCCCTGAAATCCACACCCATCTTATCAATCTCGTCAAGCATAAATAGGGGATTGTTAGACTCGGCGGCCGCCCTCCTCGAAGTTCTTGATCCGGAACAGAACTCCTCCTTCATTGATCATTATCTTGACGTCCCCTTCGACCTGTCCAAAGTGATGTTTATCACCACGGCTAACATCGTTGACCCCATACCCCCAGCACTCAAAGACAGAATGGAGATAATTGAATTGCTAGGCTATACCGAGAATGAGAAGCTTCACATTGCCAAGAAGTTTCTCATTCCCCGGCAGCTCCAGGAGAATGGCTTGACTCCACAGCAGCTTGAGATTGGCGATGAGGCTGTACTCAGCATTATACGAAACTACACCAGAGAGGCAGGTGTGAGGAACCTGGAACGGGAGATTGGCACTGTCTGTCGTAAAGTGGCTCGTCGTATAGCTGAAGGAAACGAAGAATTGACGATAGTTGCAAAAGAGATGCTCCACGATTACCTCGGTGCGGAGAATTTTCACTACGAATTGGCGGAAAAGGCTGATGAGGTCGGTGTAGCTACAGGCCTGGCATGGACACCCACTGGCGGCGACATAATCTTTGTTGAAGCTAGCTTGGTTCCGGGAAAGGGCAACCTTACCCTCACTGGTAAGCTGGGTGAGGTCATGCAGGAATCGGCACGGGCGGCGCTTACCTACGCCCGTTCGCTACTAACTCAGCGCCAAGAGAAACTATATGCTAAATATATTGCTACTATACCAGAGGACTTCTACGAGAAGACCGATATCCACGTTCATGTCCCTGCCGGTGCTATTCCCAAAGATGGACCTTCTGCTGGTGTTACCATGGCAGTAGCCTTGATTTCCGCTCTAAGCAAACACACGGTGAGCAAAGATGTCGGCATGACTGGCGAGATCACGTTAAGAGGCAAGGTGCTCCCCGTCGGTGGTATCAGGGATAAGATACTGGCAGCCCATCGTGCTGGGCTCAAGAAAGTAATCTTACCCAGGGAAAATGAGAAGGACTTAGAAGAAGTGCCTCAGGAGGTTAAACAGCAGCTTCAACTCACCTTCATAGAGAACATTGATGAAGCACTTGAAGTCGCTCTTACAGACGGCGTTGCCCAGAAGTCCAAACGAACCTCCTCTCCCTTGACGGGAGAGGATTAAGGTGAGGGTGATATGAGGCGTGAAGGAATCCTTTCCTTCACGAAAAAGCTGAGGGAGCGGACTTCCTCAATCCTTAAAAGTTGTAAGTTAAATAGAAAGGGAGACGGAAAAGATGAAATTAATCTTTATTCATGGTTCAGGTAACACTAAGGAAGTTTGGCACTATCAGGTGAAGTATTTCTCTGGTGCCGAGGCAGTTAGCCTTCCGGGACATGCTTCTCCCGGAGAACCCTGCACCAGCGTCGAGGATTACGTTGACTGGCTACACAACTATATTACTGAGCACAAATATTCCCATCCTGTTTTAGTAGGCCATTCCCTAGGCAGCGCTATTTGCCAGTTGTACACACTAGAACATCCTCAGGATATTACAGGTCTTATTCTTATTGGCGCTGGAGCTAGATTACGAGTGGCTCCAGAATTCCTTTCTGTGATGCAAGAGGGCACTAAAGACTACTCTAGCTGGCTCAAGAATTTTATTCAACCTCGCTATAGTCGAGTTGCTCCTGAAGTAAGCGAAAAGGTCATAGCCAAAATAGCTGAAGTCGGACCAGCAGTGCAGCTAAACGATATGTTCTGCTGTGACAAGTTTGATATCATGGACAAGATCGACCAAATTCAAGTCCCCACTTTGATTATCTGTGGCAGTGAAGACGAAATGACACCACCAAAGTACGCCTCTTATTTGGCTGCCAAGATTAAAGGAGCAAAGCTCATTTTGATAGATGCTGGTACTCACCTTGTTTTTACCGAACAACCCAGGGCTGTTAACCAAGCTATTGAGCAGTTTTTAAATAGCCTTGAGAATTGAATAATGAAGCATGAAGGAATCCTTTCCTTCACGAAAACTGAGAGAGTCTACTCCCTCAGTTTTCAAATAACTTCTTATCTTTAATTTTTAATATTTATAAACGTTGTTCAATATCCAGGATTTAGTGCTCAGGATTTGAAGTTTCTCCGTCAGGGTAGGAAATTATACCAGTCAGAGTAGTTGGAGTCCCTGCCCAATATCACTTCGCCGAGCGCCTTCTGTAGTTTAGCAGTTATTGGCCCGATTTCACCTGTGCCTATCTGACGATGGTCAATCTCCACAACCGGTGCGATATGAGCTGCAGTACCCGTAAAAAAACACTCCTCAGCAAGATAGAGTTCCGTACGGTCCACTTGCCTTTCCCAAACGTCTATCCCTAACTCATTCTTGGCTAGTTTTATCACTGTATCTCTAGTTATCCCCAGGAGTATGTTGTCAGAAGGAGAAGGAGTGACAAGCCTTCCATTACTAACGATGAAGATATTCTCGCCGCTACCTTCAGCTACATGCCCGTCGGAATTTAGCAATATGGCCTCAATAAAGCCATTTTCCCAAGCTTCAGTTTTAGCCAGAGCGCTATTTACATAAACGCCACTAATCTTGCCTCTTGCTGGAATCATAGTATCATCAATACGGCGCCAGGATGAAGTAACGCAACGAACCGGTTCATCACCAAGGTAAGCAGGGAGCGTAGTTACGATGACAAGAAAATCGCCTTCTAAATCGTGAAGTTTAACTCCTATAGTTTCAGAACTTTTGTAAGCTAGAGGACGAATATATACATCTTCCTTATAAGCACTCTTTCTTACCAGATCTGCGGTAAGCTGGCATAGGTCGTCACAAGAATAAGGAAGTTCGATTTTCAGCAGACGGCAACCGTCAAATAACCGTTTATAATGGTCTTCGACTCGGAAGAGGCAGAATCTTTCTTTCTCACTATCCCAGTTGCCGCGAATGCCATCAAAGCAGGCTGTGCCATAGTGGAGAGCATGGGTCATAATTCCTATTTTTGCTTCAGATAAAGGCATAAATTGCTTGTTAAAAAAGGCATAAGGTGGCATATCTCTCCTCCTTTTTAAAATTCTTTTTTGTCATTATAAGCTCTGTTAGTTGCAGCACTCCATAAGCATCGCTTTGATTATACATTTGCCTACCGAAAAAAACAATTGACATTGATCAGACAAAAATGCAAGAATGACAAATTGTAACATATAATGAAACCTTGATGCGGTACCGTTTAAAAATGTGGGGACAGGTTTATAAACCTGTCCGAATCCGAAGCAGGCAGACGCGAAGGTCTGTCACTACAAGATGATATGGGGGATGATGACCCCTGGGAACGCCAGAATTAATTAAGAAATCGCAGTTAAATAGACTATAACGTTCGTAGGAGGTAACCATGGACTATCAGTTTAGTCAAGAGCAAGAGATGTTCCGAAAATCGGTGCATGATTTCCTGCAGAAGGAATGCCCTCCAGCCGTGGTTAGAGATGTGGTAGAGAAGGGAAAGGATTACCCCTGGGAATTATATCGTAAAATGGCTGAGCTGGGATGGCTGCAGTTGCTGATTCCGGAGAATTATGGCGGCATGGGCGGGAACTGGGTGGATGTAGCTATTTTCTATGAAGAAGCAGGACGTGTCTTACTACCTAGCCCTCATTTCACCTCCGCTATCTTAGGAGCAGAAGCCATCCTGGCACTGGGCAACGAAGAACAAAAGAATAGATACTTGCCCCAAATTGCTAGCGGAGACCTATTTTTGACCCTGGCACTGAGTGAGGTGGGGGCCACTTCTGACTTAAAAACCGTAACGACATCGGCTATCGCTCAGAACAATAGCTACATTATTAACGGAACAAAACTTTTTATTCAAGATGGAGAATACGCCGATTGGTTTATCACCGCAGCTAAATTGGGCCCTCCGGATACAGGGATTACCCTGTTTATCATTAATAAGAATAGTATAGGATTGAGATGCATCCCTTTAAACAGCCTACTCTTCAGTGGATTAAAGCTAAGTCAAGTGAACTACGAGGGAGTAAATGTTACCATGGAGAACATACTGGGTGATATAGGGAAGGGAGAAAGTATCACAGAAGTCGTAGATAGAGCTAGGATAGCTACCTGCGCCGAGATGGTGGGTGGAGCAGAGCGAGCCTTAGAGATGACAATAGAACATACAAAGCAACGTCAACAATTTGATGTCTCTATTAGTAGCTTTCAGGCTTTACAGCATAGAATGGCTGACATGGCATTGGCGATTGAGGGAACGAGATGGCTAATCTACTACGTCGCCTGGCTACAAAGTCAGGGGATCTCTTGTGCTATGGAGAGGACTATGGCGCAGCTTCAGACTGGAGAAACTTATGAAAAGGTAGCTGCTGAGGCGACCCAGATGCACGGCGGGGTTGGCATTATGCGAGAGCATGATATGACCTTACATTATAGTCGGGCTAAGGCGACAAAAGTTATCCTTGGCTACCCTGAAGATATCAGAGAAACCATCGCTCAATCTCTGGATATATAAAAAATAGGAGGAGGTAAGAATGGACTTCAGATTCAACCCACAAGAGGAACAATGGAGGAAAGAGGTCAGGGATTTCTTTGAAAGGGAGGTTACATCGGAGCTATTAGAACAGTTAGAAGCCAAAGGTGAGGAACATTCTCCCGAGTTATATCAGAAGCTGACGCAAAAGGGTTGGCTTGGCTTGTCCTGGCCTAAAGAATACGGTGGGAAGGGATGCGGTATAATAGAGATGTGTATTTTCTATGAAGAGATGTCTCGTGCCCAAGCCCCGATTCAAGATGTCTATCGCCACAGCATTGCATATTTTGGAAGCGAGCTTATTGCCCTCGGAACCGAGGAGCAGCAAAAACACTTCCTGCCCAGGTTAGCTCGCGGCGAAATAACCTGTTGTCGTGGTTTTACCGGACCAGAAGCTGGCTCTGATCTCGCCAATGTACAACTTCGCGCCGTGGAAGACGGGGATTACTACCGGCTTAATGGAGAGAAAACCTTTATGCTAGCTCACTATACCGATCACATAGTTGCTTTAACTCGAACTGATCCTAATGCTATTCCCAAGCATCGTGGTCTCACTATGTTCATTGTTGATCTAGAAAGCCCTGGGGTAAAAATGAGGCCCATGTGGACATTAGGAGGTCACAAGCGCAGCCAGGTCTTCTTTGATGATGTGATGGTGCCAAAAGGTAACCTTCTTGGTAAGCTGAATCGTGGCTTTTACCAGGCAATGGAAGACTTGAATCAAGAAAGATCAGGTGCTTTTCAGATAGTACTGTTGGAGAAATATTTTCATAACCTGATTCAATTCGTTAAGAAATCGAGGCGCAATGGTCAGCCATTGGGACAAATACCCGAGACGCGCCAAAGATTAGCTGATTTGACTACAGGAATACAAGTGGCATGGCTCATTTCCCGATATACTCTGTGGAGACAGTCTCAAGGGATGTCTACTGACAAGGAGGCGGCAATGACAAAACTCTACGTTAGTGAGTTGTCGCAGAGATTAGCCCGCGTCGCAATGGACACTATCGGCCCCTTGAGTCTGCTGGAATATTCAGGACAATCCAAAGAATGGACACCATTGATGGGACAATTCCCCTGGCTTTATCGCAATTGCAGTATGGAAACCATCGGTGGTGGCACTTCAGAAATCCAACGTCATGTCATAGCTATGAGGGGATTGCAATTGCCCAGAACCAAGGGAATGTAGCAAGCTACATTTGCATATTGGCATGTTTCTTCCTGGGTCTTTCTTCACTTTTAGTTTTGAAAGCGTCCAGGGCAGCAATTAGCTTCATCCTGGTCTCGCTTGGCTCAATAACACCATCGATGTAACCTCTCTCTGCAGCAATGTAAGGGTTAACATAGGTCTGACTATAGTCTTCTATCCTTGTTTTTCTTACTTCACCAGGGTCTTCTGCTTTGGCGATCTCCTTGGCAAAAATAATGCTGGCTGCTGTTCCAGGACCCACCAGAGCTATCTCAGCTATAGGCCAGGCATACATTATATCGCCCCCTATTGGCTTATTGCACATACAAAGCTGAGCCCCGGCATAGGACTTTCTCACCACCAAAGTTATCTTAGGCACTGTAGCCTCAGTATAGGCATAAAGCATCTTTGAGCCGTGCCTTATTATCCCCTTATGCTCTTCTTCTCTGCCAATCATGACTGCCGGGGAATCTTGAAACTGAACCAATGGGATATTGAAGGAATCGCAGATTCTGACAAATCTGGCAAGTTTATCTGAGGCATCGGTATCAATAACTCCCCCCTTAACCATGGGTTGATTAGCTACTACCCCAATTACATAACCACCAAGACGAGCAAAACCGGTAATCATGTTTCTAGCAAAATTGGCTTTGATCTCAAGGAGATAACCATTGTCCACCACCTCAGAAATTACCTTATGCATGTCAAAAGGAGTTCTGGAATTGTCGGGGACGAGGTTCAAAATGCCCGAATTAGAGCGGTTTGGGCTATCCCCTGTGTCTTGCCATTGGGTAGGCGCGAAGCAATTTGTCGGCAGAAAACCAAGCAATTCCTTGGCCAGTTCGATTGCTTCCTCATCGCTCCGAGCAACAAAATCAGCTAACCCCGTAATCTCACCATGAACCCTTGTCCCACCCAGCTCTTCAGGCGTAGCATCATATCCTAGCATCGTCTTAACAAAAGCTGGTCCCCCCCATATACATAAAGGAAGTACCTTCAACCATGATGATAAAATCAGTTAACGCCGGACCATAAGCAGCACCACCACCACAGTGACCCATAAGCAAGGAGATTTGGGGAATAACTCCATTATACAGAGTATGTCGGCGAAACAGCAGAGCATACCATTCGCTGGAATCCTGCCCCTCCTGAAGCCTGGCACCCCCCGAATCTATCATCTGGATAAAAGGAACCCTGGCATTGTACGCCATGTCAATGACTTTGCAGAATTTCTTGCCATGCATCTCGCCATAAGTCCCGCCAAAGACGGTATAATCTTGGGCTGCGATATAGACGGTTCCGCCGTCGACTTTGCCAAATCCAGTTACCACGGCGTCAGCAGGAATCTCTACTTCATCCATGCCAAATAGGGCACAACGATGCTTAACCAAGCTATCCAACTCATGAAAGCTACCATGATCAAATAGTTCTCCTATTCTTTCTCTTGCCGTTAACTTGCCTGCTTTGTGTTGAGCTTCTACCCGTGCCACTCCCCCCATCTGGAGAATTCTCTCCTTTCTCCTCTCAAGCTCGACTACCTTCTCTAGATTTAAGTCCATTTACTTCCTTAATAACCTTCTCCGAAGACCCCGTTAATTACCATTTGGTCAAATTCCTCCTCTGATATTCCCAGCAGTTCCTGGCAAACATAAAGGGTATCCTGACCAAGTAGTGGAGCGGAACGCTGCAGCTCAGCCGATGTTCGTGAAAGGATAGATGGCTGCCCCAGACAGGTGCACTGCCCTATCTCCTCGTGCATCATACTCCAGAGAGCGTTGCGATTTCTTATCTGAGGATCATCATATAAGTCTGCAGCACTTTTTACTACTCCGGCGCTCACCCCTGAAGTTTGTAGCTGGCTCACAAGCTCCTCAGGGTTGAAGTTGATAGTCCAAGTTTCCACAAGGTGGTTCAATTCCTCTTCATTTCGCTTCCTCAGTAATAAGGTGGAAAATCTAACTTCCTTTGTCCATGGCAGATTACCCATGGCCCGACATAGGGCATTCCATTCCTCATCAGTAAATACCGCAATAGCGCACCACTTATCCTCACCTCGACACTTAAAAACGCCATGAGGGGCAGCGAAGGGAGAGGAGTTGCCATTTCTCTTATTCTCCCTGCCATTTACGACATAATCCAATACCAGCGGCGATTGGAACAATAAACTAATCTCCAGTTGAGATAAATCCAAGTGTTGTCCTTTACCAGTATTCTGTCGATATTCCAGGGCAGCAATTAGCGCTGTAAAAGCCGCAGGGGCAGCAATAAAATCGGGCCAAGCCAAATTAAGCATTAGCGGATCATGATCCGGCCAACCAATAATATCAGAGAAACCAGCCATAGCAGTAAGCAGGGTTCCGTAAGAAGGAACTCTGCTCCAAGGGCCTGTCTGTCCTTGATTGCTTATGCTGAGCATGATAATCTCCGGTTTTACTTTCTTCAGTTCCCCATAATCTAACCCCCACTTTTCCATCGCTCCAGGAGCAAAATTCTCCACTACTATGTCACCCCAGGATACTAACCTCAAGACTACCTCTTTGGCACTGGGGTGGTTGAGGTTAAGGCTCAAACTTAACTTGTTATGTTCATAATAAGCGAAATAGCCTGAGCGATTGACTCCAGGCTTGTTATCTTTGTAAGGAGCAGAGAGTCTCAATACGTCAGGATGCTCCATAGATTCTATCTTGACAACTGTGGCTCCATAATCCGCCAAATATTTAACTGCTAGAGGCCCAGCTACCACCCAGGAAAAGTCAACTACTTTAATCCCCTCGAATACTTTAGCTTCAGTCATATAACCCCTTCTTGCTTTAAAGCCATGATATCTTGTAAGGAAAATCCCAACTCTTCGAGATAAATTTCCTTATTATGCTCCCCGATAAAAGGAGCTCTACGTTGTGGATTTAAAGGTGTTTCCGATAACTTAATGAAAGGACCAGGGTAAGTAATCTTATCACTTAGCTCAGGATGTTCCACCTCTTGCCAAAAGTCCCTTGCCTCAAGCTGCTCATTATGCATCAATTCGGGTATATTAAGCAATGGCTGCAAAATTATATGTTTCTCTCTGGCTCCTTTAAAAATTTCCGCCTTAGTATGAGTCATGAAAAATTTTTCTACATAGCCTTCTATCCTGCTTATTTCTTCTTGAGTCACGGTAGCGAAATCAAATTTTGACCAATCTATAGACATTAGGTATTCATCAGCCATGCCTTCGCTATTCATCCATTCTATAAAGGCACGATTTGTCTTTGCTGAACTTATACCCCCAAGGACAAAAAAAGCTATAAAGCCATCTTGGCAGCGGTATAAGCTCCTGACATTAGCCTGAGCAAATACGCCCATCCTCCTGCTTCCTTCACGGTGAGTAACAATTTGGCTTAACTCCCATCTAGGTATCATATTAGTAAGGGCAGTAAGAAAAGAAGCCTGGGCAGAGGTATCCACATGCTGTCCTTCGCCGGTCCTCTCCCGGTGGTAATGGGCTATCATGGCACTAGCTGATGCCTGAACCGAGGCAAGAAGGTAAGCCTGCGGAAAGCTGAACCCTACTGGAGGTCTCTCCGGTTCCCCAGTGACATACATCAATCCGCCCGTAGCTAGAACCACCAGATCATACCCCTTGTAGCTCTTATAGGGACCAATTTGACCAAAAGGAGATATAGAAACCAAGATAACACCCTTATTGATTTTATACAGAGCTTCGTACCCTAGTCCCAAGCTTTCTAAATATCCCGGCGGAAAAGATTCAATGACAAAGTCAGTTTTTGCTACTAACGCTTTGAAAATTTCCCTTCCTGTGGGGTGTTTAAGATTAAGGGTTATCCCTTTTTTATTTGTATTATAAGCAAACCAAAATAAACTTGTCTCCTGTTGAATCATATCATGATAATAAGGACCACACCTCCTTGCCGGATCGCCCCCTGGCGGTTCCACCTTTATGACTTCAGCCCCAAGATCAGCGAGAATCTTTCCGCATAAAAGCCCTTTCTCGTCGGTGAGATCCAAGACACGGCATGATGCCAGCAATTGGCAAGAATTCAAGCTAAGCTTACCTCCCTCTACCACAAGCTTATTGTAATCTAAAAAGCGGTGTGACGCCAACAATTTCCAGAGCACCAACCTCCATCCAGCCTTATCCTACAATGGGACAAGGCTATGTTTGCGCCATGGTCTGGCTGGCTCCAGCTTCCCTGACAGTCTTTTCAGCGTCTTAATCAATAATGGTCTGGTTTCTTGGGGGTCAATTATATCTTCTACTGTCTGAATAGCCCCTGAAAGGTCGGGCTCAGCAAATCTCTCACTGAACTCCTTGACCTTCTCTGCTAACCACTGTTCAGGATTTTCTGCACTAGTGAGGTCCTTACGATGAATCTCTTTAATGGCCGCCTCTATATCTACCACCCTGAGTTCAGCGCTAGGCCAGGCATACACGGCATCAACCCCCATCCGCTCAGTGCCCATAACTAAACGCCCTGCTCCATAGCATTTCCTTAAGTAGACAACGATCTTAGGCACGGTGGACTCGCAGATAGCAAATACTGGTTTTGCTGCATGTCTCTCCAATCCTTCTCTGCTTTGCTCCTGCTCCTTGCCGGGAAGGAAACCAGGGGTATCCACTAGGAAAATTAGTGGGATATTGAAGGCGTCACAACATCGAATGAACCGGGCTTCCTTATCAGAGGTATTGACATCAAGTGAGCCAGCAGCAACCGCAGGATTGTTAGCCACTATCCCTACAACTTGTCCTGCTAACCGAGACAAGCCAATCACCAAATTTGGAGCAAAGAGGGATTGCAACTCAAAGAAATGGCCATTATCCACCACCTGTGAGATGACATCATGCACATCATAGGGGAGGGAAGCATCTAAGGAAACGATATGCAGTAGTTTCTCTTCCCTGCGATTAGGGTCATCTCCAGTGTCAACCCGAGGAGGCTTCTCCTTCCAGTTTGAAGGCAGGAAGGAGAGCAGTTCCCGACATCTAGCTATTGCTTCTTCATCACTCTCTACAAAAAAATCACAAGAGCCAGTAGTAGTAGCATGAAGCCATGCCCCACCAATTTCTTCTTGGGTAGCATCCACGGAAGTTACTGCTTTCAGCAGAGGCGGGGAAGCCACCGACATATAGCTGGTCCCCTTGCACATAATAACGAAATCAGCCATTATTGGAGAATAGGCTGAGCCGGCATAACATGGTCCTATCATCAAAGATATCTGCGGAACTACCCCACTAGCTATAGGAGGGGAATACATCAGGTGACCAGCTTCAGCGATAGTGCAGCCGCGAATTAATGGTCTAAATCCGGATCTGCCAAACATATCGTGTATCCTGACCCCTCCTGAATCAGCCATGCCTACAAAAGGAATGCCTTCAACCACTGCTCGTTGCATTATCTTGGCTACCTTGCTATTCTGTACCACAGCTTGAGTGCCAGCTAAAGCGGTAAAATCATGCCCGTAGGAGAGGACAGGGCGACCGTGAACCTCACCGTAACCAATAACTACAGCGTCTCGCGGAAGATTTCTGTCATCAATATCAAAACTAGTCTTGAGTGGTACACTCCATATATTTAACTCACGAAAAGTACCAGAGTCAAACAGCAACTCCATCCTCTCCCAAGCGGTTAATTTAGTCATGCTGTGTTGCCTCTCAATCTCCTTTGCCCCACCCCCCTGCTCCAATACCTTCCTCTTCTCATTTAACTCTTGAAGCTTCTGCTGCATATCCATCCCTTTGCTCCTTTCTGCTCTCTATTCAATTGGGATAACTGCCCTACAGCCGAATATTTTCGTGTCTGCGTTGGGGCAACTCTTGCTGCTTATTGGCTAGCGCTTTGAATGCTTTGATTAGGAACGGTCTGGTGTCTCTAGGATCAAGGAATTCCTGGGACGATTCACGCTGCAATAAATCAAGCCTATCTGCCATCTCTTTAACTCTCTTCCGTTCCTGTTCAGCTCTGGCCGTATCATCTTTAATTGAGGATAACTCTTTGCGATAAATGATAGATACTGCCCCTTCGGGCCCCATCAAACCCCGCTCCAACAGCGGCCAGCTTACCAGCATATCCCCTCCGAGCATCATGCCTGGCATGGCTAAACCACCTCCTCCATAAAGCTTTCGTATAGCTATAGTGATTTGAGGCACAGTAGCTTCGGAATTAGCAAATATAACTTTACACCCATGCCTGATTAAACCCCTGGTTTCCTCATCAACTGCAGGAAGAAAGGCAGGGGTATCTGCTATCCAGAGCAGTGGTATATTGAAGGCATCGCAAAACCTGACATGGCGAGCCAACTTGTCCGCAGCATCAAGGTTCATACACCCTCCTTTATCCTGCGGGTTATTGGCCAATATCCCTACTGTTCTCCCTCCCAACCTGGTAAAACCAACTATCAGGTTCCTCGCCCAGTAGCGCCTTATCTCAAGAAATTGCTCATTATCCACGATCAAGGAGATTAGTTTATACATACTATACGGCTTTGAGGAATCGACAGGAACTAGATCTAATAGCTCTTCTTCACGTCGATTGGGATCGTCCATGGTGTCAAGCAGCGGTAAAATCTCCTTACTATTTGACGGAAGAAAACTTAATAGCTCACGGCATTTCTGCAGGCAATCCTCATCGTCTTCAGCAAACACATCATAGCATCCCGTTGTTTTCGCATGCATCCACGCCTCACCCAGCTCCTCGCTTGTAATTCCTGCTGGGGATGTTGCCACATGCATATAGCTAGTTCCCCGAACTAAAAACACGAAGTTAGCCAGTGATGCTGATAATGCCATCTCACCGGTGCACGGGCCCATCACCAACGCGATCTGGGGTATTATCCCCGAGGACATAACCTGAAAGTAGCACATCGCCTCTGGAGAGAAAAAACGGGAATATTGGATCGAATCCTCGGCCCTTAGTCCCTCCGAATCGATAATCCCAACAATAGGCACCCTGGCTTGAAGAGCCTTTTCCATCACCATGACGATCTTTCGAGTGTGGACAGTGGCTATGGTCCCTCTCAACACAGTAGCATCCTGTGACCAGACAAAAACAGTTCGCGAGTTTACCTCTCCATAGCCAACAATTACCCCGTCACCAGGATGCTCCTCAGCATCGATAGGAAAACCCGTTTCCAGCGACGAACACCATAAATCAAGCTCCTGAAAGCTCCCCGGATCAAGGAGCTTTTCCACCCTTTCTCTTGCCGTCAGCTTCCCTTTGCTGTGCTGCTTCTCTATTTCTGCTATACCACCACCCTGTTTGAGCCTTTTCTCTATTTCCTTCAATTCCTGAAACTTCTGCGCCATGGTTTGTGCCATGATACCTCCTACATCTAGTTTAGTTATATTATAGCATCTATAAAAATGACTTTGTCTATACTAATTCACAGCGCGAGAGCTTATCCTCCATGTAGCCTTTGCCCACGATAAGCCTCGGCGTTACATTACACTCCATTTGACATTTCTTCCTTATCTGCAGGTACTCGCCCACATTATATGAGGAGAGGTAGAAGCACTCTGCTATTAGATGCCACAGCCAGCGAATGTAAGAACTTTGGGGGCTGAGTTGTACTAAGGCCATATCTTAAAAGTTTCCGGTTACTTTTTAGATGATTCAACTCGCAGTCTGGACAGTAGTTAAATTAACAGGGTAAAATAATTGAAATCACTTTAGGAGGAGGAATAAATGCTAGCTTTGGAAGGAGTCAAGATTTTAGATCTAAGCCGAGTGCCCCCGGGTGCATTTTGTACTATGATCTTGGGGGATATGGGAGCTGACGTACTCAAGATAGAAACACCTGGATTCACAAGAACCGGGTTGTTTTTCCTGTGGCTGCTGTTTCTGTTTTCCGCTCTCGACGCCTGGCTGATAAATCGGATTCCCCGCTTCAATATCCGGAAACCGCATCTGCCCGCCGCCGGCACTGGTCT